>NZ_JBFGYC010000362.1:0-4249 GCF_041587635.1 Pontibacterium sp.
CAAAAAGGCCATAACGGGCTGATAAAGAAGCGCGCTAACCAACCGGTCACATTGGAATCGCTGACTGCACCGGTACCCGCATATTCAATACGTGCATCAGCCAGTTTGGTGGAGACGATCGTATTGTCCTGACCAACATCCTGCGGCCGCACCAAGCCGCTGACCCGGATATACTCCTCTCCCTGATTAAGCGTCAGCCACTTTTCGCCGCGTACAAGCAAACTGCCATTGGGCAGTACATCATGAACGGTAACCGTAATATTGCCGCTCAGGCTGTTGCTCATATCTGATTTACCTTCGCCCTCAAACTCAGTTTTGGATTCTGCTAGCGACGCACTGAGTGGCTGGCCAAACGCGCTCACACCACTGCCAAACAACGTTGGCTGCGGCAAATTAAACTCGTTGGACTTATCCACCGACGTTTTTGCACTTTTTGAAGACTGAGTACTTTCGGTCAGTACCACGGTGATGATGTCGCCAATACGCGTGGCACGACCATCACCGTAAATGTCACGACTTGTCGACGCACTGTAGATTGAACCCGTTACCGGACGTACGGGTTGCAGGTGCTGAGGTGCCACCGGCGCATAATACGGATTGTCCGGCTTTGCGACTTTCTGCACACAGCCTGTCAGGGACAGTAAAGCCATAAGCCCGATGATCCATTTCGCCTGAGTCTTCATCATATTCACCTGCGCGTATTAGTTATCAGAGCTGCTGGCTCACGAAGGAGAGCATCTCATCCGCTGTAGAGATCACTTTTGAGTTCATCTCATACGCACGCTGCGTAGTGATCATGGTGACCAGCTCCTCTACCGCATTGACGTTGGAGGTCTCCAGTGCGCCCTGACGCAAAATACCGGAGCCCGCATCACCGGGATTATTCAGCGCCGGTGCGCCACTGGCAGCTGTTTCCAAAAACAGGTTTTGCCCCATCGCCTGTAAACCGGCCGGGTTAACAAAATCTGCCAGCTCAATCTGACCGACCTGAGTTGCCGCCGTACTGCCTGCGGTAGCGACGGTCACGATACCGTCCACACCCACGGTGAAGTTGGTGACTTCAGCCGGCAAGGTGATAGCCGGTTCCAGCAGATAGCCTTCCGCGGTCACAAGCTCGTTATCGGCATTCAGATGAAACTGTCCGTTTCGGGTATAGCCAATTTCACCCGAAGGCAGTGTCACCTGAAAGAAACCACGACCATTAATGGCCACATCAAAGGTCTGATCAGTGATCTCCAGATCACCGGTACTAAATAGTTTCTGTGTACCCACAACCTTGACACCACTGCCGACCTGCAAACCTGATGGCAGTTGGGAGTCTTCAGCAGACTGAGCGCCCGGCTGACGACGGATTTGATACAACAGATCTTCAAATACCGCGCGATCCTTTTTAAAACCAACGGTAGAAACGTTTGCCAGGTTGTTGGAGATCACCTTGAGCGACGTATCTTGTGCACTCAAACCTGTTTTTGCTACGAATAGAGCACCATGCATTTTTTATTCTCCGGTATCCGTTTCTACATCAGCTCAACTGCAGGATCTTAGTCGCTGCGGTTGAGTTATCTTCGGCAGTTTTCATCATCTTGATATGCATCTCAAACTGCCGAGACAGCGAGATCATACTGGTCAGTTCACTGACCCCGTTCACGTTACTGGATTCGAGATATCCCGAACGGATCTGGACATCCAGCGCTGGCAATAATGGTTGCTGATTATCCGTCCGCATCAACCCATCCAGCCCTTTAAACAGCGTGCCGTCTTCAGGCTTAACCATCTTAATGCTGTCGACAAGAATCAGCTCATTTGCGGCAGCACCCTGCTCACGAACGGTAATACTGCCGTCGTTTGAAATTTCGATCTGCTCAATCGGCGGCAATGTAATGGGTTCCCCCCCATTGCCGATAACCGGCAATCCACTGCCGGTCACTATCCGCCCCTGGGCATCAATCTGCAGCTCACCCGCACGGGTATATCCTTCTGTACCATCAGGCGCCTGAACCGCAATCCAGCCTTCGCCCTGAATAGCGACATCCAGTTGACGGCCCGTTTCCATCAGGGTGCCAGAATCGGTATTGGTTGCCGGACGCTCGCTCATGGCATACACGCGGGACGGGTGCCCCTCGCCAAAGACCTGCATGGCACGGGCCTGTGCCAGATCAGACTTAAAACCAGTGGTTGTTGCGTTGGCTAAGTTGTTGGCATGCGCTTGCTGTGAGAGCATATTCTCCCGTGCACCGCTCATACCCAAATAAAGCACTTTATCCATTACCCATTCCCATATCGTCAGGATTGCCGCTTTATAGGTAATAGCAATGTATGTGCCAAAAACGAAAAAGAGCCCCAAAGGGCCCTTTCAATGTGGAGAACTGTGTCCGATATTTAGATCTGAAGAATCGCCTGTGTAACAGTATTCAAGGTCTCCAGCGTCTTGGAGTTCGCCTGGAAGTTACGCTGCGCTTCGATCAAATTCACCAGTTCAGCAGACAAGTCTACGTTAGACTGCTCCAATGCTGCAGATTGCAAAGTACCATTTAGACCAGTACCTGGCGGGTTCAAAATCGCGTCACCGGAGTTAATACTAGCAACCCACTCAGTATCACCAGAAGGCTGCAAGCCGGCCTGGTTTTCAAAGGTAGCAATTGCCACCACTCCCAGATTTTGGCTCTGCCCATTAGAGAAGCTCGCAATCATCTCACCGGATTCACCAAATGTCACACCAACCAAATCGCCCTTGGTATAACCATCCTGCACTGAGGCCTTAACAATTGAATCAGATGCAAATTGCGTTGAACCGGTAATATCAAGTGAAATGGTGGTCTCTGCAGAAGCTGGATCAGCACCTGTGATAGTAATTTTCGGTGCAGCACCTCCCGCAGAAAACGAGTTGCCATTTACAGCGGTAAGAAAACCGTTAGATGGATCAAACTTAATCAGAATCGGCCCGACTTCTGTCGCATTACTTGCCGAACCTGTTTCACCCGGATCAACTACCTTACCCACATTGAGTTGCTGCTCACCATTAAGGTACGCATACATGCGGTACACACCCTGATAAGAGCTGTCTCCATCAACAACCTCTTTCTCAGATAACACCGGAACATTGCTGTCACCAACACTACCCACTGTAACCGTAATCTCATCAGCTTCGATACTTTCGTCCGGCTTATAAGTTACGATAATGCTATAGTCTGCGCCGCTACGCTGAAGGGTTACACTCTCAACTTTGGGCTCTGAGTCAATTATCTTAGATTCTGCAGCCGTGATTGCAGCCGCAACCTCTTCTTCATCCATGCCATTTTCCAGCTGCACTTCAACTCCCGCAAAACTAACAACGGTATCAGCAACAAGGCTACCACTTTCAAAAGCACGGTCATTTAATTGATAGGTATGAATTTCATTCGCATCTATCTGTGAAGACGTATGACTCTCTAACGTCCCACCTACAAGATTATTAAACTGAATCAGGTCTACATCTGTAGCCTCCGCCTTAAACGTAACTAAAAGGCTATTCGTATTACTATCAACTTCCAGTGACGCAATACGCTCATCAGCGGCTAAAATCTTATCCGCTTCTAGCTGTGCCGAAGCTCCACTGTTATACACTAGACTCTGCGCCGCATTCGCTGGATAGGTAATTACCGTTGGTTCGTCTGGTGCAGCTTGAGCGGTCGACTCAACAGTCAGCGGTGCAATTGCGGTTTGCGGCACAGAAACCGCATCTTCATATGTCAAAGTGAGTCGGCCCGAAGACGTATCGTAATCCACCTCCTTGACCATATCTTCAAGATCGCCACCAGCTCCCGTTGCAGCAATGAGGCCCGTACGTATTGCTGAAGAAATTTCTGCTGCAGTATCCCCAAACTCATAAGCAATATCGACGGTAACTACATCCGTAGCATTCCAAGCAGATCCATCAGTCGGCAAATCCGGCAGGGTTACAGTAATCGTTCCATCTTCGGTTGCCGAACCACTAATTCCGAAGCTAATTTCTCCACCACCCGTCCCTACTTTATCAACACTCGGCCCCACTACATCCACAAATTGAGAATAAGGCACAGCAACAGATACGGCATTAATACTAAGGCGCCCACTATCTTCTGTGCCCTTTTCATACTCAATAGTTATTGTATCAGTGACGCCATCGTAGGACGCGCCTTTCACCAAGCCATCAAACGCCCCGCCCTCCAATGCTTCAAAATTGATAGCATCCACCATCGCCTGAGATGCATTGGCAGGCGTTGTGTCATCC
>NZ_JBFGYC010000363.1:0-4215 GCF_041587635.1 Pontibacterium sp.
AGCTTTTAAGCTGCCAGTAGTCTGATCACCTTCGATGACGAAGACTACCCAACGATGTACAGGCTTTCTGGTTCCCACGGTCCTCCGTGGTAACCCATACAGCGGGTTCAGAATAGCGATAAGTTAAAAGGTTCAGTGATATATAGAACGGTCTGCATTCCCACGCGGGAGCGAGGGAACGAGATAAAGCCGATTCACCCTCGACATTGTAGGGCAGCTTTCAAGCTGCCGGTAGCCTGATCACCTTCGATGACGAAGACTACCCAACGATGTACAGGGTGGATGAGGCATGATTTTTCTGGAGAGAGATAGAAGTGACAAAGCAAGGCATTATGGTATGTGGTCACGGCAGCCGTGACAAAGACGCAGAACGTGAATTTGGACGTGTGGCGGAAGGTTTAAAGAAACGCTTCCCGGATATCCCGGTGGAGTACGGCTTTCTGGAGTTTTCCGCGCCGAATATTCATATGGGATTGAATTCACTGGTCGCACAGGGGGTTGAACAGATCTACGCGGTACCGGGTATGCTGTTTGCGGCAACCCACGCCAAGAACGATATTCCGTCGGTACTGACCACCTTTCAGGACAAAACCGAAGGTGTTGAAGTCGCTTACGGCAGCGAACTCGGTTTGCATGATGCAATGATCGAAGCGTTCCAGGCGCGTATCTACGAATCGCTGGGTCTTGATCCTGAGAACCCACCCGAAAGCTTGTATGACACGCTGCTGGTGGTTGTAGGACGCGGAACGTCTGATACACATGCCAATGCCGAAGCCGCAAAACTGACACGCATCGTGAATGAAAATATGGGCTTTGGCTGGGCGGATACGGTCTACTCTGGTGTGACCTATCCGTCCGTCGGTGTCGGTCTGGAAAAGCTACTGAAACTGGGTTACAAACGAGTTGTGATTGCACCGTACTTCCTGTTTACCGGTCGATTGATCAAACGTATCTACGGGTATGTGGATCAGGTTTCTGCAGAAAATCCTGATGTGGAATTTATCAAAGCCCCTTATCTGAATGATCACGAAAAAGTGATCGATGCATTTGAGATCCGCGTGCGCGAAATTATGGATGGTCAGCAAACAGAAGAGACGCTGATGACCTCTTTTCAGCGACGTTTAGCGGCAGGAGAGGTGGATATTCACCATCACCATGCGGAGTATACGGAAGAGGGTGATGGGCAGGGTGACGATGGGCATCATCATGAGCACAGCCACAGCCACAGCCACAGCCACAGCCACAGCCACAGCCAGAGCCAGAGCCAGAGCCACTCGCATAGCCATGATCACAGCCATGGGCACTCTCACGGTGTATATCGTCATATTGCGCACCCACTGGGACCGCGTACGATGATTGGCGATAACATCTGCTGCTGCTTCATGAGCCAGTTTCCGCAGTCGGTACTCGATGAAGAAGCTGATCGGATTAAGCCGGATTGTGCGGAAAATGCCATAGCTCATAAATAAGGCATGACGAGCGCCAGCGCCTGAAGAATATCTCGTTCCCGCGCTCTGCGTGGGAATGCATACATCTGCCAGCATCACCGCATAGCCCAATATGCGTGCCAACCAGAACGCAACGTATGGGTTCCCACGGAGGACCATGGGAACCAGAAGCAAGTAAGGCAATTCACCTCGTTCCCACGCTCTGCGTGGGAATGCATACATAAGCTAGCGTCACCGCATAGCCCAATATGCGTGCCAACCAGAATGCAACGTATGGGTTCCCACGGGGGACCATGGGAACCAGAAAATCTCGTTGCCACGCTCCGGCATAGGACCGAATAGGGGGATAGTGACACTGCGTAGTCAGATGTAGGGTAGGCTTCAGCCTACCGGCAGCTTGAAAGCTGCCCTACATCGCGAAGGGTGGATCGACATTATCTGGTTCCCACAGAAACCATGGGAACCAGAAATATGTCGGGCTACCTAAAGCCCGCTACTCAGTTCTCCAGCGCTTCCGGCTTACCGTGCAACCAACCCTGTGTGCCATCGATCTGCAGCTGATTCAGTTCGTTCAACTGAGTCTCACGCTCGATATGCTCTGCATAGGCTTTGATACTCAAACTGTGCGCGATACTGATCAAGCTACTTACGAAGAAGCGGTCTTCCGCCTGCTGGTCGATCTTACGGATCAGGGAACCGTCTATCTTGATGTAATCCGGCTGCAGGTTATAGAGGTAAGCAAAGCCTGCCGGGTGGATACCAAAGTTATCAACACCAAACTCCATCGCATTCTCTTTCAGCAGTTCTCGGAAGACACGTACGTCGTCAAGGTTGTTCAAAATCGCACTTTCACTGATCTCTACATGCAGATGCTGCTTGTAGTCGTGGTCACTGACAAGGGTTTTAAACCAGCCGATAAAGTCCTGGTCGCGCACCGCCTCTGCACTCAGGTTAATTGCCAGCTTGCCGCACTTAGGGTTCTGGCTGGCATGTTCCAGCGCGCGCTGAATAACGGCGCGATCCAGCATTACCATCAGCCCCAGTTCCTTAATCACGCTGAGGAACTCACCGGCGGTACACGGTGTGCCGTGCTGGTCCAGGATTCGGGCCAGCAGTTCTTGCTGTTCAGGAACGGTGCTGCCATGACTTGCGCCAGTCCCCATCAATGGCAACGTCTGCAGAAATATCTGCGCCTGACTCACAGAATCAGCCACATGCTGGTGCCATGCGTTGCTGTCTTGCAGTGCTTTAGCGTCAGAGCCATAAATTGCGTAATTCTGGTCGTCTTCTTCCGCTTCACTTAGTGCCAGACGGGCTTCAGTAAGTAGCTGATTTGATCCGGTCATATCATTGGAATGACTCACACCAATATGCACCGGCCAGTGTTTTTCAATCACAACTGAGCCGCTTAATGCTTCAAAGTTTGCTTGGATATCCGAGCACAACTGAGACACTGTACGTTTCAGGTTGTCGTCATCCAGACGGTGAACCAACAGGATAAAGTCGGCACCCGTTAAACGGCCAAGGATACTTTGTTCGGAGTCTTGGGAGAGCCTTTCTAGCTTGCTGCCGACAACCTTAATAAAGTTGCTGGCTTTCTCCATACCCAGGTCTTTGTTCAGGTTTGCCAGATCGGTAATGCGCAGGTAAAGCAGGGTGCCGTTACCAAAGTCCTGACGGTAGTCCAGTCGCTCAGCCAGCTGTGCTTCCGCAGCGCGCTGATTGGGTAAGCCGGTCAAACTGTCTTGATAGGCGGTGCGACGCAGTTCCTCGATATGTCGGCTCTGCTCGTCAAACATCAACCGTACCTGTTTCACCATCTGATTCATGGCGTTAACCACACGTTTTAACTCGCGGGTACCGGGAATACGGGATTGTTCGATAAAACGCTTTTCACTCAGGGCTTCAGCCTGTTCTTCAACACCTTTCAGTGGACGCAGGATATAGAGCAGCAATCCGCTGATCGCGATGGCGCTGACAGCCGCCAGAATGCCAAACCAGATAAGGGTGTTCTGAATACCCTGCCAGAGCTTGCTATAAGCATAACCGGCACGGCTTTGCACGTGGACACTACCAATCTTACTCCACTGATGGCTGACATCACGGGTCATCTGTGGTGGGGTGATCTCGATCAGATCAACAAACCACGCCGGTACATTTTCATCAATACGCGGGGGTGTGGTTTTGGAGAACAGAATCTTGCCGCTGCCATCACTGATATCAATGCGCTGATAAAAGCCACTATCAAAGATCGCATTCACAGAGGTTTCGATCCCGGCGACATCTTTTGCCGCGATTGAAGGCGCTAGGTACAACCCTAAGTGAGTCGCTGCATCCTGACCGTGTGATTCCAGCTGATTCAACAGCATCGTTTTGGAACTGTTGGACATCAAATAGGCGGAACCTAGCAACAGCAGTATCAAAACGGCAAAGGTCGCGGCACCAAGTTGTTTAACAAGACTCATTAATCTGCTCTCCCAGCTACTTAATCGAGTTCACTGTTTGGTTTTCAAGCCGCGAACGTAGCTTGACCCAGTGTTCTAATCGGTCTGATGTGCCCACAATTTCTGCCCGGCGTCCTTTTTTGGACAGCCAGAGGTTGTCACCGTTAAAGCTATATACGTGAATCAGGTCGGGACGTTGATTGGCAGGTTTGATTTGTGGAATCAGGTTGTCGAGAATCACCGGCATCGAATCCGGTGTTTCGTAATAGGTGAGCACCATATGGGCCTGGTTATATTCAATCGCTTTAACGTAGGCGATGCTC
>NZ_JBFGYC010000364.1:0-4214 GCF_041587635.1 Pontibacterium sp.
CGCCACCATCGGGATGGTCGCCTGACCACCACAGGTCACCATGTTGACGTTCATCTCCAGGTTTTTAGCGTGCTCAGCCAGATTGACAGGTGGCACACAGAACGGACCAATAGCGGCTGGGGTCAGATCGATCATGATCACACCCAGTTCATTCAGCTTACGGCTGTTCTCAGCGTGTACATAAGCAGACGTCGCATCAAACGCAACACGGATATCATCTTCAACCACATGAGGCAGCAGACCATCAACGCCTTCAGCGGTGGTCTTGATACCCATCTCCTGAGCGCGTTTCAGGCCGTCGGATTCCGGGTCGATACCCACCATCCACACAGGCTCGATCCATTCAGAGCGGAACATTTTAATCAGCAGGTCGGTGCCGATATTGCCGGGGCCGATAATGGCCGCTTTTAGTTTCTTACTCATGTTTCTTTATCACCCTAATTCAATAATGCTGATACGCAGGGGAACGACCCGATCTGTTGATTCAGGTCCTTTGTCTCGTGTGATCGTTTACACAAAGCGCACGGAAGCAGAACCGATGCCGCCGATACTTACGCTCATGTGATCACCTGCCTGTACCGGCTCCAGCGGCACCAGAGAACCGGACAGAATCACTTCGCCCGCTTTCAGTGGAATACCAAATTCGCCCAGCGTATTCGCCAGCCATGCTACACAGTTCACCGGGCTACCCAGTGCTGCTGCGCCTGCGCCGGTCGAGATAACAGAACCATTTTTCTCGACCACCATGCCGCAGGTCGCCAGATCCACTTTGCGAGGATCAACCGCTTTATCACCCAGAATGAACAGGCCACACGAAGCGTTATCTGCCACGGTATCCTGAATTTTGATCTGCCAGTTTTCGATGCGGGAATCGACCACTTCGAAACATGGGATCACACAATCGGTTGCCGCCAATACGTCAGCATTGGTTACACCCGGGCCCATCAGGTCTTTCTTCAGAATGAAAGCGATCTCACCTTCTGCTTTAGGCTGAATCAGCTTCTCACTGATCGGCATCTCCTGACCCTGGCTGTACGCCATCTGGTCTGTCAGGTAACCAAAATCAGGTTGATGTACGTTGAGCATGTTCTGCACAACTTTAGAGGTCACACCAATCTTCTTACCGATGATTTTTTCGCCTGCTTCCACACGACGCTCGATCATGCGCAGGGAGATGTTGTATGCGTCTTCGATGGTGATGTCGTCGTAGCGCTCGGTGAACGGACGCAACATCTTCAGCTGCTGCATCGCATCGAACAGCTCGTCACCACATTGGATAATTTGTTCTTTATTCATATCTGTTCTCTCTCTCAACCGCCCTTCCGTAACAGGCGATCTGGGGTCAGATTTAATCGCAAGCTCTGATTCTTGAGGTACAGCCTTTGTAGGGCTGGCTTTCAGCCTGCCGGCACCCTAAAGGGTGCCCTACAACGGCTACACGAGCTGAGTGGTTTAACCACACACTCTGAGGCCTGGATTTTGGTTCAGGACTTGAAGCACACCCTTTGTAGGGCAGGTCTCGTCGTCATCGAAGGTGATTAGCCTGCCGGCGCCCTACACTTGGATGAAGTCATTCTTAAACTCGAAGCATTTACAATTTGATGCAGACGTTTTTAAGCTCGGTGTAAAATTCGAGGCCATGTACACCACCTTCGCGGCCAATACCGGACTGCTTCGCACCACCAAATGCCGTACGCAGGTCACGCAGGAACCAGCTATTCACCCACACCAGACCCACATCCATCGATTCTGCAACACGGGTCGCACGGGAGGTGTTTTCAGTCCATACCGTTGCCGCCAGACCGTAGTCGGTGTCATTGGCCAGCTCGATCACTTCTTCTTCGGTGTCGAATGGGCGGATGTGGCAGCAAGGGCCAAAGATCTCTTCGTTCACGGTACGGGAATCATCCGCCAGACCGGTCCAGATCGTTGGTTCTACCCACGCGCCAGCGTTCAGCTCTTCGCCCATATCGGGAATGCCACCACCGATCACTACGTTGGCACCTTCTTCAACCGCCGTACGGTAGTAGGAAAGAACCTTCTCTTTATGTTCCTGGCTGACCAGCGGACCAAAATCCACATCTGCGTCTTCAGGACGGCCCAGCTTCAGCTTCTCAACACCCTCTTTCAGGCGCTGAACAAATTCTTCGAAAATTGGACGTTCAACATAGACACGCTCGGTACCGAGACACACCTGACCACAGTTCACAAATGCTGAACGCATGGTGCCTTCGATCGCTTTATTCATATCGCAATCAGCAAAGACGATGCCCGGATTCTTACCACCACATTCCATAGAGATGTTGCGCAAGCCAACGGAAGCGGCACGCATGATGATCTCGCCGGTACGGGTTTCACCCGTGAAGGTAATTGCGTCCACATCAGGATGCGCGGTCAGGAAGGCACCAGCAGAATCTCCACCAAAGCCGTGCACCACGTTGTATACACCCGCGGGTACGCCGCATTCGTTCATCACTTCACCCAGCAGGGTGGCAGTCGCCGGGGTTTCTTCAGATGGCTTAACAACAACCGCATTACCACACGCCAGTGCCGGACCGACTTTGAACGTCATCAACAGCAGCGGCAGGTTCCATGGGCTGATCACAGCGACCACACCTTTTGGTTTGCGGTGACCGTAGTTCAGCGCGCCCTGACCGTCGGGTGTATCCAGTTTGAAAGCTTCAGTTGGGTGGTTCGCCAGCGTTTCAGAGAACGCTTTAAAGTTGGTCGCACCACGGGGAATATCAATATGAGAGGCGATCTTGCGTGGCTTACCGGTGTCCTTGCACTCGGCATCCAGAAACTCTTCGAAACGCTCATTGATGCGATCCGCAACGCGGTTCAGCATTTCAATACGCGCCGCTTGTGTCATTTTGCCCCAAGGCCCTTTCATCGCTGCCTTGGCTGCAGCAACAGCGGCAGCAACCTCAGGTTCACCGGCTTCGTGAACCATGCCGATCACACTGTTATCAACCGGGTTACGGTTTTCGAAGGTCTTGCCGCTGGCAGTACCTACAAACTCCCCGTTGATAAAGTTCTTAA
This sequence comes from Pontibacterium sp., assembly GCF_041587635.1. NCBI lineage: Bacteria > Pseudomonadati > Pseudomonadota > Gammaproteobacteria > Oceanospirillales > Oceanospirillaceae > Pontibacterium > Pontibacterium sp. Next base: position 3,043 of record NZ_JBFGYC010000364.1, read on the forward strand.
AATCTTTCATTTCAAACTCTCATTCAGATGGCTATCTGTGTAAAAACCTGTGTCAAATCCATGCTGGCCCGGCAACGGCAAAACCCCGCGCTGGCGAATCGCCAACGCGGGTAACAGCTATGTGGATCAGGTCAGTGCAGTCAGGAAACGCTCGTTCAGTACGCGATCATGGTAGAAGATCGCTTTACCCAACTGATCGGTGGTCCAGGTCACTGGCTCGTGATCCGGGTAGTGGTAATCGCCACCACAGAACACTTCGGTACGGTTACCGGATGGATCAAAGAAGTAGATGGTTTTACCGTGGGTCAGACCGTGACGGGTCGGACCGATATCCAGAGACACATCTTCCATGGAGATCAGGTCAGCCGCACGCAGCACGTCTTCCCAGGTATCCAGGAAGAAAGAAGCATGGTGGAACTTGCCCTTCTCCGGGTGTTTGATGAAGGCAACATCGTGCGCTTTCATAGAAGCAGTCAGGAACTGGGCTACACGATCACCGTTCTCATCCAGCACCTGCTCGGCCAGATCAAAACCCAGCACATCACAGAACAGCTTCAGTGTGCCGTCGATGTCGTCGCCGTACAGCAGACAGTGATCAAAACGGGTCGCTTTCATGCCGGTCAGACCGCGTGGCCACGCATCAGGGTTAACGCCAGATACACCCCATTTACCGGTCTGTTCTTTCTCAGCGTAGATCTCAAACATATGACCGGTTGGAGAATCAAAGCGGACACGACGACCACAACCGTTCAGTTCACCTGCTGGAATCTCTTCCACATTGCAACCAAACTCCACCAGCTCCTTCTGCAGCTGATCCAGTACGTCGTTGTTCAGTACCTTGTAGCCAACGAAATCCATACCCGGCTCGTCCGCTTCGCGCAGTACCACAGAGAATTTATCGACTTCGGTCCAGCCTTTCAGATAGACACGGCCTTCAGCGTCCGTTTCTACCTCAATCAGTCCCAGCAGATCACGGTAGTGACCCAACGCTTCTTTCATATCCAATACACGAAGCTGGATATGACCCGGACGCATTACACCTTTTCTCATCTCTTTATCCTCGGTTCTTATTATTTGACCGTTACTGTGCCGGTTCGAAGTGATCAGACTCGATCACCATGTCACCGCGTGGCAAGATGCGGCAGGCCAGAGCAAAACCCTCGCCCTCTTCC
>NZ_JBFGYC010000365.1:0-4198 GCF_041587635.1 Pontibacterium sp.
CAGTACATCGGCTTCGTCTTTAAACGGGATCAGCACAGCCACAGGACCAAAGATCTCCTCCTGTGCGATACGCATATCGTTGGTGACATCACGGAATACGGTTGGACGTACGAAGTGACCGTTTTGCATATCAGCAGCCAAATCGGTTGGTTTTTCACCACCGGCGATCAGGTTCGCGCCCTCTTCTACACCGATATTGATGTAGCCGGTCACTTTGTCCCAGTGTGGCTTAGAGATCAGAGAACCCACTTTGGTATCCATATCCATCGGATCGCCCACCGCAATCTTGTCTGCACGCGCAGCAAAATCCGCAGCAAATTTGTCGTAGATGCTTTCCTGAACAAAGATACGAGAACCGGCAGTGCAACGCTCGCCATTGATCGAGAAGATGCCAAACAACGCGGCATCCAGCGCACGCTCGTAATCACAGTCATCAAAGATCATCACCGGTGACTTGCCACCCAGCTCCATAGAGAACTTCTTCAGTCCGGCATTGGCGATAATGTGTTTGCCCGTAGAGGTGCCCCCCGTGAAGGAGATCACACTCACATCATCATTGCGGATCAGCGCATCACCGGTAGTCGCACCGTACCCATGTACGATGTTGAAAACACCGGCAGGGATACCCGCTTCCAGCGCCAGTTTGCCTAAGAAATCCGTGGTCAGTGGTGACAGTTCAGACTGTTTCATCACCGCGGTGTTACCCAGTGCCAGACACGGCGCCGTTTTCCAGGTGCCGGTCATGAACGGTACATTCCACGGCGAGATCAGCGCACACACGCCCACCGGCTGGTGCAGCGTGTAGTTCAGCATCTGATCATCCACCGGATAGGTGTGGCCGTTCATCTGCTTCGCCATCTCAGCGAAGAAGTAGAAGTTGTTGGCCGCACGTGGCACCAGTGCTTTCTGCGTCTGGTAGATCGGCAGACCGGTATCTTTGGTTTCCAGAATCGACAGCTCTTCAACGTTCTCTGCAATCAGGTCGCCCAGACGTTCGATGATTTTTGAGCGCTTCGCCACCGGCATGTTCGCCCACGCAGGGAATGCATCTTTAGCCGCAGCCACCGCAGCAGCCACCTGTTCAGGGGATGCATGTGCAACTTCTGCCAGCACTTCACCGGTTGCCGGGTTTACAGTTTCGAAGGTCTCTTTACTCTCGACCCACTGACCGTTGATGAGGTTCTTAATCATCTCTGCGCTCCAATTCTCTTTACCATTGTTCTGTTTATAGTTGGGCTCGGGACTCACCGTTGAGCTGTATCAGCTGATAACCGGCACTCATAAAGAGCTAAACACGAGCAACTAATTAATATGTTAATTAATTTAGTTATGATCTTAACCGTTGTCAATGCTTTGCAGCTGAGAAACAGACAGTTTCTTAAGATATTAATCAGTTGACAAAACAGGAACTGCGCATAGAATAGTTAACATATTAAATAATATTCAGCGCACGCGCTTACTGCATATATAGACATATATCCGCGCCCTGCCCTGAAACGTTCATGCTGCACGTACAACGCGATAAAGAGGAACTACTATGAGGCACAGCCGAATACTTAAAGCAGGTATAGCCTGTAATCAGACGGAAGATCACGGCACTGATCTGATTGCCAGCCAGGATCAACAATGGCTACCGGCTATCAACGGCACTGTGCTGGGTATCGCCCTCAACCACAGCGATCTGCGTGATCAGATGGATTCAGCGTTCAATGAAAAGCCGCATGTAAATCCACCGAAAACCCCTGTACTGCATATCAAAACCGACAACACACACATCGGCAATGGCGCGGCAATTCCAGCACCAGCGGATGGTGAAACGATCTATGCAGGCCCGTCTTTAGGTGTGGTCATCGGTCAGCAGGCCACCCGCGTATCGGCGGCTGATGCACTGGATTACGTGAAAGGTTACACCGTGGTTAACGAAGTGAGTCTGGCGGAAAACTCGTTCTACCGTCCGGCGGTAAAAGCGAAATGCCGCGACGGTTTTTGCCCAATCGGCCCTTGGGTTGTCGATGCAGCAGACGTGAAAGCGCCGGAATCTCTGCAGATTTCCACCTATATCAACGGCGAAATGCAGCACTGCACCACAACCGCCAAACTGCATTACGGTATCGCAGAGATCGTCGAATATGTGAGTAGCTTTATCACCCTACAGCCAGGTGACCTGCTGATTGCCGGTACCCCGCCGCGCACTGACAAGTTAGCGCTGAAAGCCGGTGACACTGTCGCTATCGAAATTGAACAGATTGGCCGCCTGGAAAACCCTGTTGTGGCTGAACAGGAGATCGCATCATGAAACGCGCACGTATTCTGCACAATGGCCAACCAACCGACGTCAGCGTCAACAACGACCATCAGGCCGTGCTGGCGGATGGCACCGCACTGAATGAAAACGACGTTCACTGGTTACCGCCTTGTGACGGCAAAATCTTCGTATTGGGCCTGAACTATGCCGATCATGCATCTGAGCTGGCATTCAGCGCGCCTGAAGAACCCTTAGTATTTCTGAAAGGCCCGAACACCTTGATCGGCCACAATCAGAAAACCTGCCGCCCAGATAATGTTGATTACATGCATTACGAAGCTGAACTGGTGGCGATCATCGGAAAAACAGCGAAAAACGTCAGCCGCGAAGATGCAATGGATTACATCGGTGGTTACACCGTAGGTAACGACTACGCGATCCGTGATTATCTGGAAAACTACTACCGCCCTAACCTGCGTGTAAAAAGCCGCGATACCTGCACACCGGTCGGCCCGTTCATCATCGATGCCAATGAAGTCGGTGACCCGTCTAACCTTGAGCTGAAGGCATACATCAACGGTGAGCTGAAACAGCACGGCAATACCAAGGATATGATCTTTGATATTCCTTATCTGGTGGAATACCTGAGTGCCATCATGACCCTGTCACCGGGCGACATGATCTTCACCGGCACCCCCGAAGGTCTGGCCGACGTAAAACCGGGTGATGAAGTGGTGATTGAGGTCGAAAAAGTGGGTCGCCTGACCAACCACATCATCAGCGAAGATGAATACGTCAGCAGCCTGAAGGCCTAAGGAGACAACCATGTTATCTCAAGAGATCATCAACGACTGCGCTAACCAGCTGCATCAGGCGGAGAAAACGCGTGAACAGGTGCGCCAGCTGTCGCTACAGCACCCGGAGATCACCATCGAAGACGCGTACGCGATTCAGCGTAAATGGGTTGAGAAGAAGCTGGCGGAAGGCCGCAGTGTGATCGGCCATAAGATCGGGCTGACCTCCCGCGCGATGCAGCAGTCATCCCAGATTGATGAGCCTGACTACGGTACGTTGCTAAACGATATGCTGTTTCAGGACGGTGGTGATATTCCAACCGATCAGTTTATCGTGCCACGCATTGAAGTGGAGCTGGCCTTCATTCTGGCTAAACCGCTTAAAGGCCCGAACTGCACGATATTCGACGTGTATAACGCCACCGATTACGTGGTGCCAGCACTAGAACTGATCGATGCCCGCAGTCAGTCGATTGATCCTGACTCTGGCCGCCCGCGTAAGGTATTCGACACCATCTCTGACAATGCCGCCAACGCGGGCATTATTCTCGGTGGCCGTCCAATCAAGCCAACCGAGCTGGATCTGCGCTGGGTCTCCGCAATGATGTACCGCAACGGTGTGATCGAAGAAACCGGTGTCGCTGCGGGTGTACTGAACCACCCTGCGAACGGCGTGGCATGGCTGGCAAACAAACTGGCACCTTACGATGTAACACTCGAACCGGGTCAGATCATTCTGGGTGGCTCCTTCACGCGTCCGGTACCGGCACGCAAGGGTGATACCTTCCATGTCGATTACGGCAAGCTGGGTTCTATCAGCGTTAATTTTTCTTAAGGAGGTCGGTCATGGCGGCACCCAAAAACCAGTTTAAAGAACAGATCAAAAACGGACCGGCCCAGATTGGTCTCTGGCTCGGCTTGGCCAACTCCTACACCGCAGAGCTGTTGGCGGGAGCCGGTTTCGACTGGTTATTGATCGATGCAGAACACGCCCCGAATGATCTGCAGACGATTCTTGGCCAGCTGCAAGCGATGGCGCCCTACGCAGTCGCACCCATCGTACGTCCTCCTTGGCCGGACCACGTGCGCATCAAGCAACTGCTGGATCTGGGTGTTCAGACGATTCTTGCACCGATGGTCGAAACCGGCGAACAGGCCG
>NZ_JBFGYC010000366.1:0-4190 GCF_041587635.1 Pontibacterium sp.
CAGCCGCCTCAACAACACCCGGCACAGCCAAAGAAACCAGCAAAGAATACGGAACCAATGAGGGAAGGGACTTAAGTTTCATAACAACTCCTGAAAACGTGATCGCTATCGTGGCAATAACCGACGAGGTAAGAATGGGCGCAGATACTAATTGATATGTTATATTATAACAATAAAGATTTTTGGTGCATAAATGCAGCTCACTGAGATCAGAGGAGTTTTCAATGGGCTTAGACGTGAATTAATTCATCGAGAAAAGGACTTACTCGGTTTTTTCCAATGAGCGCAAGGTGTAAAGAATATGCTCTTCCGCGACACGCCGTGCGGTATCCGCATCGCGATTCATTAAGGCTTTATGGATCTGACTATGCTGAGCGCTGATGCCATCCGGATAGCGTCCAAATTTTTTCAGCGTTCGGGACAACACACCATAGATGGCATTGAAGTAGCGATTGTAGAAGATCTGACTGAAAGAAATAATCAGCAAGTTATGACTGGATTCTGCGATCTGCATATGAAATGTCAGATCTGCTTTAGCCTTCGCCAGCGTGGTGTCTTCACTCCGGGCCTGCATGCGATGAAACTCTTCATCCAAACGCTGCAACTGTTCATCAGAAGCACGCTGTGCCGCGTAATAAGCGGCCTCCCCCTCCAACGCAGCACGAGCTTCCATCACCTGACGCTGAAATTCAAAGTTATCCCCCACCCCTTCCAACGTGAGCTTAAAATGAGGTTCCAGTAAATTACAGCAGCGACTGGCTGCACCGTGGCGTGTTTCTATCAAACCCTGCTGCTCCAGCTGGGTAAACGCCTCACGCACTGTCGAACGGGAAACCTGATGATCTACCGATAACTGACGCTGCGAAACCATCTTTTCACCAGGCACAATCTGCCCGAACAGTATTTTATCGCGTAACTGCTGCACGATTATCTGGCTAAGTCTCTGTTCATCAGACACTGTATTCTCCGCTTCTGGCCGTTCGGCAGACTTCCTTGATATTTGGTCAGACCAGTTACTAGTGTAGCATTTCTTTTATTCCCGCCCTCACCTATCTTTCAGTCATTACAACGAATAATAAATGGGCCAGACGTGAGCATCGGCCCGCAATAACAAGGTGATCCGAATGCCTCATGCTGAACGCCAACCCCGCGTCGGTCTGTTTGTAACTTGTCTGGCCGACATGTTCAGACCTACTGTTGCTTTTGCTACGGTCCGCCTGCTTGAACAAGCAGGATGTATCGTTGAAGTACCAGAAAAACAAACCTGCTGCGGTCAACCCGCCTTTAACTCCGGCGACCGCGACACCACCCGTGATATCGCAAAAATGACCATCGAAGCGTTTGATGGCTACGAATACGTGGTGGGACCGTCGGGCTCCTGCATCGGCATGCTGCACTATTATGTTGACCTGTTCGACGAAGGCGATCCATGGAAACAGCGTGCGGAAGACCTGAAATCCCGTGCCTTTGAAATCACCTCCTTCCTTGTGGATAAAGTTGATTTCGACCAGATCAGCGCACAGTTCGACGGCACGATCACCTATCATGATTCTTGCTCCGGTTTGCGCCAGCTCGGAGTAAAACAGCAACCGCGCAAACTGCTATCCAAGGTCGATAACCTTGAACTGACCGAGATGGAAGAAGCTGAAACCTGTTGTGGTTTTGGCGGGACTTTCTGCGTGAAATACCCGGATATCTCCAACCGTATGGTTTCCAACAAGACTGAATTTATCTCCGAATCAGGCGCTGACACGCTGGTCGGTGGCGATCTGGGCTGCCTGCTGAATATGGCAGGCAAGCTGAAGCGCGAAGGGAAAACAGTTGAAGCCCGCCATGTGGTGGAAATTCTGGCCGGCATGCTGGATCAGCCTGCTATCGGTGAAGCTGACGCGGATAAATACGCGCTGGCACAAAAAGTCTGAGCGGGGAAAAACAGTATGCAAATCAAGAGCCCTGAATTTAAAGAAAACTCCCGCATTGCGCTGAAGGACGTCAACCTGCAAAAAGCGCTGGGCAACCTGAAAGCAGGCTTCCCGGTTAAGCGCGCCCACGCGGTTGACCGGATGCCGGAGTTTGAAGATCTGCGCAATGAAGCCCGCGATCTGAAAAACCACATTCTGGAAAATCTCGATGTTTACCTGGAGCAGTTTGAGTCCAAGGTCGTTGAGAACGGAGGTCACGTACACTGGGCACGCACCTCCGATGATGCCTGTAAAACCATTCTGGATATCTGCCAGCAGGTCGGCGCCAAAACCGTCACTAAAGGTAAATCCATGGTGTCGGAAGAGGTTAACCTGAATGAATACCTGGAAAAGAACGGCGTACAGCCGATCGAAACCGATCTGGGTGAGTACATCCTACAGCTGCGCAATGATCACCCAAGCCATATCATCGCCCCGGCCATCCACCTGAATCTGGAAGATGTATCTGAAGCCTTCCACGAACACCACCATCGTCCGAAGTCCGATGATCCGGCCGTATTGATGCAGGAAGCCCGCGAGATGCTGCGTAAGCAGTTTGTGTCTGCGGATGTCGGTATCACCGGCGCCAATTTCTGTGTCGCGGAAACTGGCTCCACCATTATCGTGACCAACGAAGGTAACGGTGACCTGACTCAGACCTTGCCGAAAACCCATATCGTAATCACCTCTATCGAAAAGGTCGTACCCACGCTGGAAGATATGACTTTGTTCCAGCGATTGTTGGCGCGCTCTGCCACAGGCCAGGAATTTACGGTGTACAACACCCTGTCGACCGGCCCACGTCGCGCGGAAGATCAGGACGGTCCTGAAAATTTCCATGTGGTTCTGGTGGATAACGGACGTAGCGAGATGATCGGATCCGAACTGCAGGACATGCTGCGCTGCATCCGTTGCTCCGCCTGCATGAACCATTGCCCGGTTTACGGCGCAGTAGGTGGTCACAGCTACGGTTGGGTCTATCCGGGTCCTATGGGTTCGGTACTGACACCGCAGATGATTGGTATCGAAAATGCAGGTCTGTTGCCAAACGCTTCCACCTTCTGTGGCAAATGTGAATCGGTATGCCCAGTGAAGATTCCTCTACCGAAGCTGATGCGCCATTGGCGTAACAATGAGTTCGAAAAACACCTGAGCCCTAAAGCAGTGCGCTGGGGTATCTCCGGCTGGGGATTTTTTGCCAAACGCCCTGCGCTCTATCGCTGGGTATCACGCAGTTCCGCCTGGTTTATGCGGACAATAGCAGGCAAAAAAGGCCGTATTAATAAGTTACCTCTGGCCGGTGGCTGGACCGATTGGCGTGATATGCCCGCCCCTGAAGGTAAAACCTTCATGGATCAGTGGAAACAGGGTAAGCGATAACAGGAGCGAACGATGAGTAAAGCAGAGATTTTTGGCAATATCCGTCGCGGTCTGGGACGCGGTGAACCGACAGCCCAACAGCGTGCCGCGGCTGAAAACCGTATCGCCGCTAAGGCGAACAACCTGATTCCCAAACGCGCACAGCTACCACAACCTGAACAGGTAAAACTGTTTAAAGAGATGGCGATTGAAGCCGCCGCTGAACTGATAGAGCTGAACAGCACGTCAGAAGTCCCAATGGCGGTGAGCGAATGGTTACATAAGGAAAACATTCAAGAGTTGGTGACGGCCAGCAGTCAGGAACTGAAGGGCATGGATTGGTCTGCACTCGGAGAGATCGAGCTGACAGAGCGCGTGGCCCAGGCTGGCGACATGGCCAGCATTACCAGCAGCTTTGCCGGGATTGCTGAAACCGGCACCCTGATGCTTCATTCCAGCGCAGACAGCCCCACCACACTGAACTTCCTGCCGGATATTCATATGGTGGTACTGCATGCCTCCACCATCGTGGGGCCCTATGAAGATGCGTGGAAACAACTGCGACTGGCACATAAGGGAGTGATGCCCCGCACCGTGAATATGATTACGGGTCCGTCTCGCAGCGCCGACATCGAGCAGAAACTGCAGATGGGTGCTCATGGACCACGTACGCTTGTTATTTTGCTGATCAACGACTGACAGTCACTGATCCCTGCACACAAGCGCAGTACAGAGTAACAACCTCGCTCCAACCTCTTTAGCCACCCTTGGGTGGCTTCTTTATGGCTATGTCTGAGTAAACTGTTGTAAACCTGCCATTCTTAAATATAAGTATGATGTTTGAGGATGGCATTCCATGAATACGTCAGC
>NZ_JBFGYC010000367.1:0-4171 GCF_041587635.1 Pontibacterium sp.
AGCTGATTGATGAGCGCAAGCTGGGCGTTATCCCTGAACCCACATACGGTGGTCAGTTACAGGACTTTGCCGTACCCGGCATCGCTTCTGAAGGTCGGATGCAGATCCACTATCAAGAGCAGGTCATCACGCTCTCCGATGGTGAAACAGCCCGTTTAAGACAACCGACTTACACTATCAGTGATCTGGGATACGGACCGCTACATCCACAGACACAGCTCTCGGCTCGTGTTGCCCCGCCGATGATCGGTTTAGGCCTGCTGGAAGCGATCAGTCGCGAAGATCTACAGGCACAGGCCGACCCGGATGATCAGAACAATGACGGTATCTCCGGACGTCCTAATGAGGTCTGGAATGCGGACCGTCAGCAGGTTGATGTGGGTCGATTTGGCTGGAAAGCCGGACATGCCACCCTCAATCAGCAGAACAACAGCGCGCTGAACGGCGATATTGGTATCTCCAACCCGGACTTTCAAAGCCCTTACGGCGACTGCACCCAGCAACAACCCGCCTGCCTGAAGATGCCCCACGGCAATACAGAACGGCACGATGATCTGGAAGCGTCCCGTCAGATGACGGACCTGATGCTACTCTATACCCGTAACCTCGCGGTGCCCGCACGTCGAAATACAGACGCCCCCGAAGTATTAGCCGGGAAGAAAGTTTTTTATGATAGCGGTTGCCAGCAATGCCACCGCGCCAGCTTTACCATTCGCCATGATCCGGCTGAACCGGAGAACGACCAACCCCAGCAGATCTGGCCGTACAGTGATCTGTTACTGCACGATATGGGGCAAGGCCTCGCTGACCATCGCCCGGAATACGCAGCTACCGGACGAGAATGGCGCACCGCACCGCTCTGGGGCATTGGCCTGACGCACACGGTGAACGGGCATACCTTTTTCCTGCATGATGGGCGCGCCCGCAATTTACTCGAAGCGATTTTGTGGCACGGTGGAGAAGCAACCTCCGCACGGAACGCAGTGGTCCAGATGCCAAAACAAGACCGTCATAACCTGATCCGCTTTTTGGAGTCTCTTTAATGTATAAGCGATCTGCCGTTTTATCTCTGTTTTTACCCGCCGCTCTGCTTTTGAGTCAGTCGGTTAGCGCAGCGCCTACGACCGGCCAATGGCAAGCGCTCAACGTCCAGCTGAGCCAGCAGCATATTCTTCCACGGTATCAGGCGCTTGCGTCCAGCAGCGAGCAGTTGAAACAGGCAACCGCCAGCTTGTGCCAGCAACCCGGCGAAGGTCAGCTCAACGCCAGCCGCAATGCTTTTCACCAAACCATGGATGCCTGGCAGGGGATTCAGCATATTCAGTTTGGTCCGGTTGAATTTTTGATGCGTAACTTCAGTCTGCAATTCTGGCCCGACAAGAAAAACCTCACCAGCAAACAGCTAAACGCCTTGCTGAGCGCCAAAGATGAGAGCAGTTTGAATGCGGATTACTTTCGCGGTGCCAGCATCGCGGTAAAAGGCCTGCCGGCACTGGAACGCTTACTGTTCAGCGATAAATCGCTCACCCCCTACGGGTGCCAGCTGACCCATGCGATCGCGACCAACGTCAGCCTCATGAGTCATGAGATTGCGCAGGATTGGGAATCGCAACAGCTACCCCGTATCGATAGCGCGCCCGACGGCAGCGATTACTACGAAGACAGCATCGAAGCGTCCACCGAGCTGATGAAAGCACTGGTCGAACCGGTCGAAGTGATCCGTGACCTGAAACTGCTGCGCCCACTGCACAAGTCTGCCCAGAAAGCGAAACCGCGCCGTTCAGAGTCCTGGCGCAGTGAACGATCCCTGCGCAATATCAGGATTAACCTCGCCGCGCTGGCGGAACTCTACCGCGGCAGTGACACCAGCAGCGTGAAAGCCTTGCTGCAGGCTGAAGGGCAGGGGGCTCTGGCACAGACCATCGATAACCATTTCGATGCCCTGGATCAGCAGCTGGCGGCAATCGATAACACTTTGTTTAACGCCGTCAAAGACGCAAAAGGTCATCAGCAATTGCGTGATATTGCGACACAGATGAAAGCGCTGCACTCCGAGCTGGAACAAGCGATGCAGGCCCTTGATATTCAACTGGGATTCAACAGCCGTGACGGGGATTAATCGCCGTCAGTTCAGCCTGTTGCTGGCCGGAGCACTGGCCAGCCCGGCACTTCTGGCCCACCAGACCCAGGAACAGCCGTTGCTTGCATCTGCAGCCACCGATAATCAGGGGCGGCACTACCTGCAGCTGATCAGTGATCGCGGCAACGTATTGCTGAATCACCCTTTGCTGTCACGTGCACATCATGTCGCCGCTCATCCATCCGAAACATGGTTGGCAGCAGTGGCGCGTCGCCCCGGTACCTATATTGATGTGCTGGATTATCGCCAGAATACGCTGCTGCACCGCGTTGAATCCGCTGCTGATCGGCACTTCTACGGCCACGCGATCTTCAGTCGCAACGGACGTTACCTGATCAGTACGGAAAATCAGATCAGCGATGGGAGCGGCCGTATTGTTGTGCGTGATTGTCAGCAGCAGTTCAACATCATTGCGGATCATCCTTCGTACGGCATCGGGCCACATGAGCTGGCGCTGCTGAGCGACAACAACACGCTGGTTGTCGCCAACGGCGGAATCCTGACCCATCCGGACAAAGGCCGGGATAAACTCAACCTGGACAGCATGCAGCCCTCACTGGCCTATATTGACCTCGTCAGCGGCGCGCTGTTGGAACAGGTCACCCTACCACCCGAAATGCATCAGCTGAGTATCCGCCATCTGGATGTAAACGCTACCGGAACCGTGGCGATTGCGTTGCAGTACCAGGGGCCCAAGTACGATGATGTGCCTTTGGTAGCGTTACACCGTCGCGGCAATGCCATCCACCCCCTGCGTGCACCTGATGCGATCAATCGGGCGATGAAACAATACTGTGGCAGTGTACGCTTTGACGCCAGCGGGCGGTACGTGGCGATATCCTCACCACGCGGGGATCTGATCACTTTCTGGGATACCCACACAGATGCGTTTATCGACCAGTGCAAAACCCGGGACGGCTGCGGTCTGGCTGCAACCGATGTAGCCGGCGAGTTTCTGATTTCCAGCGGGTTAGGGCGGTTGTACCGCTACGACCTGACACAAGGCAAAAAACAACGTATTCCACTGCAACTGAACCTGCCAGTTGCTTGGGATAATCATATGGTCAGCGTTTGAATCAACACTGCGCTGGAATAAAAAAGGGCCTGGAAGGCCCTTTTTTATTTATCCGATTTCAACTCGTAACGTGCATCAGCAATATGTTCCGCTAAGCGCTCACCTTGCATCGGTTCACCGTACAAAAAGCCCTGAATCAGTTCACAGCCTTCGCCGCGTAGAAAATCCAGCTGGCCACGGGTTTCGATGCCTTCAGCAATGACTTTCAATTGCAGACTGTTCGCCATGGAGATAATGGCTTTCACAATCGCCTCATCGCTGCTCTCGCGCGCGATCCCCTGCACAAAGGTTTTATCGATCTTCAACATATCGATGGGCAACTCGCGTAAACGAGACAGTGAAGAGTATCCGGTACCAAAATCATCGATGGATATTTGCAAACCTTCCTGCCGCAATCTTTCCAACACCTCGGACAGATCATCCAGCGAATGCATCAACAGGGTTTCCGTCACCTCAAACTCTATCCGATGCGGGTCGATACCAAAGCTCTTCAACGAGTCGATAATCAGCTGGCAACAGCCGTTGGTGATCAACTCAATACCGGCAATATTGATCGCCACTTTAGGAATGATCACGCCCTGTTTATCCATCAGCTTCATGAACCGGCAGACCTGTAGGAACACCACTTTAAACAGCGGATAGGCTAAGCCGCTACTCATCGCGACGGGCAGGAACTCAGCCGGAGGCAGCACACCCCGTTCCGGATGCGGCCAGCGGACCAGCGCTTCGACCCCCACCAGCGCCGTGCCATCAATATTCAGCTGCGGCTGGTAATACACCTCCAACTGATCCTCTTCGAGGGCGGTGCGCAGCTCCCGTTCCAGCACATAACGCCGTACCACCTCTTCAGACAGCTTACTCTCGTAGAAGTGATACTGGTTTTTGCCGTTCTCTTTAGCCCGGTACATCGCCATATCCGCATTGCGGATCAGTTGATCACCGTCCTCGGCATCTTC
>NZ_JBFGYC010000368.1:0-4153 GCF_041587635.1 Pontibacterium sp.
GGGCAGGCGTGCCGGGTTTCGTTTACGGGGTGTTAGAGCTGAACGTCCTTGAGCGGGAGAAGAACAGGGTGTCGGGCGTCGCGGATAGCAACTCCGGTGGAACCTCCGTCTTTCTTTCCCCGGGGATCCAGTACGTCAGTAAACGCTGGGTGTGGGAGGCAGTATTGCAAGCGCCGGTGCAGCAGGACTTGAACGGCACAGCGCTGGAGAATGACTTTATCCTGCGAGCAGGATTTAGGCACAGTTTTTAGGCCCTGAAATGGCTGGGCTTGGAGGTACAATGAGCATTGACCAAAACCTGGTATTGGTAGAGGTGCTGACCGCTTCAGGCTGTGGTCGCTGTCAGAAGGCGAGATCACTGGCCCAGGAGACCGTTGCAGAGTTAAATAATGCGCGAATCCAATACCGGGAGATCAACGTGGTCGAGGAGATCGACTACGCCGTACAACTGGGTGTCCTGAGTACCCCCGCCATCGCCTTGAATGGCGAACTGGTCTTCCCTGCGCCACCGTCCAAGGCCAAATTACGCCTTGCGATTCTGGAGCGCCTTGAAGGGGCCTGAGTATGGATACCGCGACCTGGATGCAGATGGGCGGCATCGGCGGCTTGAGTGCAGCCCTGTTGGCCGGGTTCCTGTTCAGCTTCACCCCAGTGGCATTCGCCTCGATCCCGGTGGCGCTGGCCTACGTCACTCGCGCCCGCGAGTTTAAGGAAGCCGTGAATTACGGCAGCGCCTTTGCGGCCGGTCTGATCTTTACCCATGTAGTATTGGGCGTAGGAGCCGCTTTGGGTGGCGCATGGGCACAGGATTTGTTGAGCCGTCAGTGGGGTGTGGTACTTGGACCTTTACTGATCATGCTGGGCTTCTTATGGACGGGCTGGCTTCCGTTACCCATGCCCTGGCTTCCTTGGCGTGGCCGTCGTGCTGCCACGCTCTGGGGCGCGTTTATGCTCGGTATGCCGTTTACGGTGGGCGTCTGTCCGGTGTGTTCGCCGGGGCTTTGGATTGGGCTGGGCGTGAGCGCATCCATTGGGTCGGTGATTTATGGTGGTCTGCTGATGCTGGCCTTTGCCATTGGACGAGTGATTCCCCTCCTCGTGGGGGCGATCAGTATCGGTTGGCTGGAAAGCTTACTGATGGTTGGCCGTTGGCGTCGAACCTTCGAAACGTTGGGTGGGCTAACATTGATTATGGTGGGTCTTTATCTGCTGAATGAATACTATCTCTGGATTTAAGGAATGATGCGAATCGGCGAAGTCGTAGCAGAGTTGGGTATCAGTGCTGATACCTTGCGTTATTACGAAAAGATTAACCTGATGCCCCGGGTACATCGCAGCAGTGCCGGTGTACGTGCCTACAGTGACAAGGACCTCTCGCGGCTGCGTTTTATTAAACGGGCGCAAAGGATGGGGTTTAGCTTGGATGAAATCGCTCAACTACTGGATTTTCGAGAGAATCCGCAACAGGCCAAACCGAAAGTACGGGCGTTGGCGCATAAGAAATTGGCGGCGATCGAGGAACATCTTGTTGAACTAAGTACCTTGCGGGACGAGCTGCAGTTATTGACCAACCTGTGTGGTGCCAGCCAGGACGGCTGCCCCATTCTTGACGAGATTGATAAGGGTTGAGATATCGCTCTTAACTCCAGGCGCTATATGTCGTAGCAGTAGTTTTCAAGTAGTTTCAGATGCAGCCCAAGAGCAATGAGGAGTGATAATCAAAATCAATGGACAAACTGACTATTAGCACAGCGGCTAAGCAGGCTGGTGTGGGTGTCGAGACCATAAGATATTACCAACGCATTGGGCTTATCCTTGAGCCTGCGAAGCCTGCTTCTGGGTATCGAACATACACTGACCAAAATGTGCAACAGATACAGTTCATACAGCGCGCGAAGAAGCTCGGTTTTAGTCTAGTTGAAATCAAGACTCTGCTGTCCCTTGGTGAGGGGAGCTGTGATCAAACAAAGCAATTGGCATCCAGTAAGCTTGATGATGTGAAAGGGAAAATAAAAGACCTTCGCGCAATCGCAAGTACACTGGAGACACTGATCAGTTCATGTGAAGACAACAGCTCCAACTCTTCCTGCCCGATCATTGACGCCATTTCACAGGGCAAATGATTCATGCTTGATTCCGTACCATAGTACGGAGTTTATACTCAATGTATCGATTGATTTTGAGATGTAGGGTATGCAGTTATCAATACTTACCGAAAAGCTGGGGGCGTTGGGAGCTATCGTTTCGGCAATGGGATGTGTGTCATGCTTTCCCGTGCTGGGTGCTCTCGGGTCCGCCTTAGGTATGGGGTTCTTGGCACAATTTGAAGGTATTTTCATCAATACCTTACTTCCACTATTTGCGGCCATTGCGCTCGTTGCTGCCTCAGTCTCGTGGTGGTCACATAAACACCATCTGAGGGGTATTTTGGCCATTGCAGGACCCATTATGGTGCTGACCACTTTGTACCTGTTCTGGACGGACGCATGGAGCACCTACATGTTTTATGCAGCCCTTGCACTCATGTTTGGGGTAGCAGTCTGGGATCTAACTTCACCACCGCACCGAGTTTGCCAAACCACTAGACAGGACAAGGAGACGTAATGAGCAACAAGATCGTTTTAGAATCGACTATTACCTGTCCAGAGTGCGGGCATTCAAAAATGGAATCCATGCCAACCGACGCGTGCCAATGGTTTTATGAATGTGAGGGGTGCAGTACGTTACTGAAGCCACTTCCTGGCGACTGTTGTGTCTATTGCTCTTATGGCACAGTTCCTTGCCCTCCAATACAAGAAGGTACAGGTTGCTGCTCATCTAACAATACCCCTGACTGAAGTGGCCGCTTTGTGCTGTGAATTCAATAGGTCGTTGCAACACACCGATTAAATCTATCAGCTGAAAGCGGACATAGTCTGTTAGATCAAACCCAGCCTTTACACCTGATGTCTTTGTAGCTGACCAGACGCAGTAGTTCCTTAGCTAGATGTGGCTTATAACTTAACCCATTTGTGACTGAAGATAGTTCGGTAATCCAACTTTCTGGATCAATCCCAGCTGTTTCTCCAGCCAATAGGCATGATCTTCCACAGTATCTGCCAGCATCTGTTCAAGGATCTCACGGCTTTGGTAATCCTGCTCCGTTTCACAGAGTTGGATAGCAGCTTTCAGGGCTTTATCAACGGAATACTCCAACTGTAAATCGTTTTCCAGCATCTCTGGAACATCCTTACCCACTTTCAGGCCTGAACGCTTGCTGAGGTCTGGTGTCCCTTCCAGAAAGAGTATACGTTCAATCAAATTTGCCGCATGGCCTTTTTCATCATCAAACTCATGATTGATACGCTCATATAGCTTTTCCAATCCCCAATCTTGGTACATCCGGGAGTGTATAAAGTATTGGTCCATCGCGGTTAACTCCCCCGCAAGCAATTCATTTAATATGCTAACTACTTTCGTATTGCCTTTCATTTTATCCCCCACCGTTTTACATCAAGGCTTGCAGATAGTTCTCTACGCCAACCTTGCGAACAAGACCCTGTTGGGCTTCAAGCCAATCAACGTAGTCCTCTTCATCTCCCAGAATATTTTCCAGCAATTCCCGGCTCACATAGTCTTGTTTCTCTTCACAATATGCGATTGCCTCACGGAGCTGTGCCAACTCCTCCATCTCCAAGTCTAGGTCACACTGTAATATCTCTTCCACCTGCTCCCCTAAGCGCAGTTTGCCAAGATCTTGAAGGTTTGGCAGGCCTTCCAGAAACAGGATCCTCTCAATCAAAGCATCGGCTTGCTTCATATCCTTGATCGACTTTTTGTACTCCTTCTCGTTCATCTCATCTAATCCCCAGTTCTTACACATACGGGCGTGCAGAAAGTACTGGTTGATCGATGTAAGTTCCGTTTTTAGGATCTGATTCAAATAACTAAGTACTTTTTTGTCCTGACGCATTTTTGTAAACCTTCCTCAATATTTTTGATTGTAATTTGTACAGTTGGTGAGTAAAGCGTAGGCAGGACTATGAAATAAATAAAGGACAGCCTATTCCAGGGATATCTTCAGGCGGCATAGGCTGGTGTAACACTCATAAATTGAATTCGTATCTAGCGTTAAAACTTAAAACTGCATAGTCGGAAAACAAACTGACAGCAA
>NZ_JBFGYC010000369.1:0-4152 GCF_041587635.1 Pontibacterium sp.
AAGTCTTCCACCTCCTTGCGCAAACGCAGGTCCAATCGAGGCAGCATATCGGCATCTTTGGATTTACGTGCCGCTTGTGCAGCCAGCATATTTTCTGTCGCGGCATTCAGATCCGGATGCATCACATAAGCACGGTTCAGGGCTTCGTTGCGTGTAACAGGGATCAGCTCAGTTTTTAGACTGGGTTCATCAAGCTGTTCTGCTGGCAATTCTCCAATTACTCGCTGGAAACGGGCGGTAACGTCATGCAGATTAGTCGCTTCGGTCAGAAGGTTCGCTTCAGCCAGTGCCAATCGTGCTGTCGCCTGCTCCAGATCGACGCGCCGACCAATGCCTGCGTCGGTACGCTCTTTGATATCATCATAAACCTGACGGTGCTCAATGTAGTTTTCCTTCGCCAACTCAACGAGTTTTTGGTAACGCAACGTATCGAGGTAGGCCCGGGTGGTGTCGAGCACAACATCTTCAGATGTTTTTCGGAACTGGTAAAAGCGGACTTTACTGACATGATTCAGGCGTGCTACTTCGTTTTTCGTCGCAAAACCATCAAACAACATCTGTGTCAGGCTCAAACGCACACTCCAGGGATCGTACGAGATGTCGGAGGTGTTATCTCGGTCCAAACGCTCATGCCCTATCTGCGCATTCAGGTCCACCCGTGGGTAATACCCTCCTTTGCCAACCCGCTGCTCTTCCTCTGAGGCTTCAAAGTTGTACCAGCTGGCTTTCACCTCGGGGTTCCCTTCAACCGAACGAGAGATCGCATCGTTAAGAGAACTTACGGGTTCGGCCCAGGCTGGGGCTGCTGAGATCACTAACGCAGCCAGAAATAAACGTTTGCTCATTTTCTAATCTGCCTTTCAAAATCATCGGTAAAATCTGCTGATTAATTTTTAACCACCAGTCGTGTATTTCAAGATAGACGACAGTGGTATGTAAAGACAGCTTTACACCTAAAAAATTGAGGATTAATTATTCAAGAAAAGTTAGAATCGGCCGATATTTAACCAGATGTCGCGGCACCACTGTAAACAGAGTCTCTATACAAAAGAAACACCAGGTTATTTTTCAACCAAAAGTTTCCTTTATATCTCTGTCAGCACCATTTTTGACTTTATTCAGTTTACTGATCAGTTGTTTAGTCAGGAGCAGTATTTGTGCGTTTAAGAATCGGTACATGGGTAACAAACAGTCTGTTCTGGCTGTTCCTTCTGGGTGCATCAACCAGTGTTACTGCAAATACATCAGCAGAAAGTCTCGAAAGACTGAGTAATATCCAAAATCTGGCCGAGCGCCGTTATGGTAATCTGGCCGCAGACTCTGTGAGTCGCTGGCGCCACCTGTTAGATGCCAGCTACAACCTGCCTGAGCGGGAAAAACTCCATAGAATCAATAAGTTCTTCAACCTGCACGTATACTACGACGAAGATAAAAAAATTTGGCAGAAGGCTGATTATTGGGCCACACCGCTTGAAACGCTGGCCCGTGCACGTGGTGACTGCGAAGATTTTACGATCGCCAAATATATATCACTGCGTCTGCTGGATATTCCCGCAAACAAATTAAAGCTAACGTACGTCAATCTTTATCCGGTAATCGGCGATAGCAGCGATAAACAAGCACATATGGTGTTGGCTTATTACCCGGACGAACAGTCAGACCCGCTTATTCTGGATAATTTGCAGGGTAAAATATTACCCGCTTCCAAACGTCCAGAATTAAAACCCGTGTTCAGCTTTAATGACTCAACAATGTGGGTCGATGGCCAGCAAAGCGATGTAAAGCCACAGTTACGCCTTAGCAGATGGCGCGATGTTTTAAATCGTATGCACGACGATGGTCTGTAATAAAATACAGTCATCGTCGCACCTGTCCGATTAATCCCCCTGCAAAGGTTAAAGGTCAGTAATTAATGTACCGTTGGTCACCAGATCCTGAACCAAAGCAGACTGATCCACCACGTTGTTGACGGTATAGGCACTGACTAGATCCACATTTTCCAGAACGATCACCTGTTCCACATCACCGGCATTAAAACCACCAGCAAAATCACCGTCAGTGCTGATCTGCACCACTGTATTGCCATCCCCGTTCAACTCGAAGTGCAGGAAGTGAGTCAGATCCCCTCCGTCTTCCCCTTCAAGTAGTTCACTCAGGTTCAGTGTATCCCCACCGCTGGCAGGCAAACTGCTGTCAAAATCAGTGATAGTATCTGTTGCGGGAGATCCAGCGATACCACCATCATTAAGCTGCCATACAAAGGTATCTGAACCGGTACCACCGATCAGCGTGTCGTCACCCAGCCCACCAATCAGGCTGTCATCTCCGGCATTCCCCGAGATCTGATCGTTACCATCCATGCCATTGAGGGTATTGGCCAGTTCATTCCCGCCAAGCGCATTGCCAGTGCCGTCTCCGTTCAGGTCACTCAGTGTGCCGCTCATATCGATCTCAATCGTATCGCTGTCGGTGTCCTGATCACCGTCAGTCACGTTGATACCGGCACTGATATTGAAGTCCTGAGCTTCCGTCAAGTAATTCACCGTCAGCTCGTTAGGGACCAACTTGTATGCCCCACTGTCGGACTCAAAAACAATAAACGTAAAGCCATCCAGGCCAAGGTCAGATGCAGTAACGGTGACGGTGTCGTTGTCTGAGACTGTTACGACATTGCTAGACACGCCGGCCGGCAGATCGGTATAGGTAAATCCATCAACTCCGAGGTTTTCCAATTCGGAAGGCTTCACACTGTAAACGGTATACCTCAAGTCCGCCGTACCGTTCCCTACGATATCCACCATCAGACTCATGCTAAGCACGTTCTGATCAAAGCTCATGAACAGGTGATCATCCTTATCGGTATCTGCATCAACATCCTGCCCCGTTCCAACCCCCATGGTATTTGCGCTGGTGTTGACCGTACTGCGAATATAAGCACTGCTACCTGCCTCATATTCATACCCATAGAACAGCGTTTGAATAGGATCTTCGAGCGCGCCGTTAGAGGAGAGCCTGAAGCTGCTACTGTTGCCACCTGAAAGGTTAGCCGCAATTCCCACATCACTGGCCACCGTTTGGACAGCCATATACTGGTGGTAGGTATACGTGCTCAAATCCTCATTCAGCGTCAGAGTAAATACGGTTGTATCGTCGGCTAACTTACCTGTCACCGTTTTAGTACCCGCATCACTGGTGATCGTGATCGGTTCTTCATTGGCATACAGGTCAACACTGGTATTCACCGTACCCCAACTGAAACTCTCCGGTGTATCGGCAGAGGAGTCCAGATCAATGGCCCCCAGAATCTGCCCTACTCCGTTCAAGCCATGCGCATCCGATATCGAAAGAATCTCGGGTTGATCATCTATCTGACTAATAATGAGCGATCCGGAAGGAGAGCTATCACCGTCAATATCCATTGCGCTGACGACAAACGATACGCTATCCAGATCACTACCTGGATCGTGATTCACCGGGTTAAGCAAGGTATAGCTGTACGACACATCTCCGGTACCTGCGTTATAACCGGTGACAACCAGATCTTCATTGAGATTACTGACCACACTCAATGGGGTGATAACCGTTGCGGTGGCCAGTTGAGCGGCGGTGAATGTGACACCTGCCATGGTGACTGATGCCAGACCGTCCGGCGCAATCACTTTAAAACTGCCATTGGCCGTTTCACTGGTATCCCCCACCGACAGCAAGCCAACATCGTAAACAGCAACGCCATCACTGCCGGTGAAATCCAGTTCAACACCGTGATCCTCACCCACATCAATGGTGACTGTGGCCGTGTTTGAGACCGCTCCGGAATCATCTTTGATGGTGTAGGTGAAGCTATCCTGGCCGATGAAGGTACCATTTGGCGTGTAGCTAAACGTACCGTCCAAATTCAGAGTGACCGTTCCCTGCGAAGGCTGCGTGAAGCCATTGATCTCAATGGGGTCGCCCTCTGGATCAGAGTCGTTAGCCATCACATCAATATCAATCGCCGTGTTCTGATCTGTTGTGTCGCTATCATTGACCGCGACTGGCGCATCGTTCACCGGCTCAACGGTGATGCTGACCGTCGCCGGGTTTGAGGTGGTACCCGTGGCATCATCTACGGTGTACGCAAAGCTGTCCGGTCCGTTGTAATCCTGATCCGGC
>NZ_JBFGYC010000370.1:0-4134 GCF_041587635.1 Pontibacterium sp.
ATTCATCAGCGTCCTCTCCTTCAGCGTTCTGAAATCTTGAACGTATATCAATAAATTTCACAGTTAAAATACTATTCAGCAAATCACTTTGTTATCGTTGTCGCTCTAAAATGCTCACTGCATCAAACAGGCTATTCGTCGCATTCCGCCTAAGCACGATGCCAGAGACATAACTCATCCATAGAGAATGTGCTGACATGAAGTTCCGATTATCGGACCCCGCCCCATACAAAATCCCCAGCGAACATCAGTTGAGTTATCGTCCAGCGATAAAAATTGCCGCATTGTACTGCCTGTTTTCCATTCTCTGGGTCATCCTTTCAGACAAAGCGATCGAAGCCCTAACCAGCAACGTGGAAACACTGTCTACCGCACAGACTTATAAAGGACTGTTCTTTATTGTCATTACAACCCTGCTGGTCTTTTGGTTAGTACGCCGTTCGATACGCTTCCACCAGAAAAGTCTGGCCTACCAACGTACGTTAGTAGAAACCATTCCCGATCTGGTTTGGCTGAAAGCGACGGACGGAACATATATCGCCTGCAATTCAAAGTTTGAACGGTTTTTCGGGGCGAAAGAAGCCGAAATTGTTGGCAAAACTGACTATGATTTTGTGGATAAAGAGCTGGCTGATCTGTTCCGGGAGAACGACCTCCTCGCGATTAATATGCGAGCGCCACACAGCAACGAAGAAGTTGTTACCTATGCGGACGACGGACATCAGGAAACGCTGGAAACCATAAAAACCCCATTGTATGGCGCCAAAGGAAATGTGATCGGAGTCTTAGGCGTATCGCGAGATATTACCGAGCGCAAACAACAGGAAGAACGCATCCGCCATCAGGCACACTTTGACAGTCTGACCAACCTGCCGAACCGATTTCTTGCCCAGCACCAGCTAGAGCAATTTGTCAGTACAGCAAGCCGCCACAAACATCGTGTTGCCGTGATCTATCTGGATCTGGACGATTTCAAGAAAATCAATGATTCACTCGGTCATGCAACCGGAGACAAGTTGTTAATCGAAGCAAGCAAGCGCCTGCGAGGAGCCGTACGACAAGGCGATACAGTCGGTCGCCTGGGGGGAGATGAATTCATTGTATTACTGGACAATATTAGTACTGCAGATGATGTCGTCCCTGTCGCAGAAAATCTGATCAACTGCTTTCGCCACCCATTCAGTATTGATGGCCGCGCGCTACTGCTGACTGCCACAGCAGGCATCGCCATTTATCCAGAAGATGGAGAAGACCGCTTAGATCTTCTGAGATGTGCAGATTCAGCGATGTATCATGCCAAAGAAGCGGGTCGAAATACCTTTGCATTCTTCACCAGCGCAATGAATCGGGATGTATCCCGAAGGTTGCTGCTGGAGGAACAGATGCACGGAGCCTTGGCCCGCCATGAGTTTCGCGTCTGCTATCAGCCCAAAATCGATGTTAAAAGTGGCAAAATCACCGGCTTCGAAGCATTACTTCGCTGGCGCAACCCAACCTTGGGAGAGGTATCTCCCGGGGAATTTATACCGGTAGCCGAGCATACCGGACTTATTCTTCCTCTGGGGGAGTTTGTCCTGCAAGAGGCCCTCGCAACAGGTGCTGCCTGGTATAACGAATTCCAGCGAGAACTCTCTATGGCGGTTAACCTGTCACCACGACAGTTCCGTGACCCGAACCTGATCAGCCACATCAAACAAAGCATCGCGAAAAGTGGCTTTCCACAACACTGTCTGGAGCTGGAAATCACCGAAGGCGTCTTGATGAGTGGTCATGGCTTTATTGAAAAGGCATTGGATGAACTCACCGATGCCGGAATTATCATCGCCATGGATGATTTTGGTACCGGTTACTCATCATTGAGTTACCTGCGTAACTACCCATTTGATGTACTGAAAATAGATCAGAGTTTTGTCCGGGACATCACCCATGACCAAGCTGACCTTGAGCTCGTCTGCGCCGCCATTACCATGGCCCATAATCTTGGACTGAGTGTTATCGCAGAGGGCGTCGAAACAACCGAGCAGCTGGCCCTGCTGGCGGACCATGACTGTGACTCAGCACAAGGCTATCTGATCAGCCGCCCGATGGAACAGCAGGACGCTAAACAGATGCTAGAAGAGCGTCAAACCTACACATTGAGTTAAGTTAATCACTCTCGCAACGTATATTAATGATATCTTTAGCGTATCTAATACACTATTAGTACATATTAGGCTTAGCGCATAATCCGGGCTTCCGAGTCCGGGAACTGCATTGTGTCAAAGATACGCTTTCCAACATCCAGCCATCGTTCAGCCTCTGCCGCCGTCGCATTAAACGAAACCAGCAATAAACGCCCCTTAAGTGGAATGCCATAGATAATATTATGAACCTCGGTATCTACGGCTGGTGTCATCAGCTCCATCACAAACACGCTCGTTCCAAACTTTTCAATCACTACGCTTCTAAACCAACGTGCATAAGGATAGCGCCGACGAAAAGAGGCAGACATCATGGCGTGAACTTCAGCGATTTGAGAAGGGTGAATAGCATTACGCGTGTAGTTAAAGGCAATACTGACCGCACCGTTTGAGTTGCTATACACTTCGGTCGGCGGACGCGAGCCGGGATACTTGATCCGTAAGTGATATTCGGACATCCGGGCAAATTTAACAGGGAGCTCCAGCCTTATAAACCCACCCAGTACTGTACGACTGACAACACCTTCCGCATTGCAAAGCGGGCAAAACAGCAGAAAAATCATGACTGAATAACGCATCGGAAAATCCTTTTTCCTGACATGCCAGATACACCGGCAAACTCTCGATACTCTCTGCAACGCACAGCTAACTACAGAGATGATCATCCTGATCACTCAAGATCGAGAAACTCCATACATCGATCTAAACACTATATTACCTTATCAAATCCCGACCACCATCCCCTATAAGTGGCACACTAGATTACTTCAAACCGGACCTTATCTTAACGCACATATCTCAAAATCACGCCTTTAAAAGGCTTATCCAGATAATCAATCTGCGTGGGCTTTTTCGTATAAAGCGTAAAGCCAAGTGCCTCCATTCGCCGGCTAAATCTAGCGTGCCGGCCACGTCCTGGATCAACCAAAATGATGTCGCAATGGGGTTTACAATGCTGTTTAACAAATGCAGCAAGCATATCAATATGCTCATCCTCGTACAGCAGATCACTGCCAACAATCAAGTCAAACTCCCCGAGCTCACTCTTCTTATCAGTCCAGCCCGTACGTACAAAAGGAATAACTTCATCCTGATTAAGGCGGGAGTTTCTAAGGAGGAAATTCTCTACTTCTGGGTGATAATCGGTGGCGGTTATATCAGCGTGAAGATGGTTAAGTAGTAAACTGGTTAAGCCGATACCACACCCGACTTCGAGGATACGTTTATCCGCAAAATCAGATTTAAAGATATGATGGGCCAGTACCTGCCCTGAAGGCCACACCACACCAAAAATTGGCCAGGAAGCGGATGAGATACCCAGCTTTTCCGCTACGCCATCCTTGTCGTCAAATTCCTGATTATTTCGTAAGGTACGTAGGTGGATATCCACTTCATCAAATTCATGCGTGCTATAGCATACGCGTAACGTCATTTCTGCATACCTGTGTTAAAAACATGGGAAGCAGATCGCTCGCTTTCACAAGGAAAATGCTGTGGTTAACTACAGCTTACACTATTCTCTATCCCACTTATCCTAGGAACGCCAAATAACATCCTTGTAAATTTTTGACCTAATCTCGCTTTACCATAAATCTGTAACAGATTTATGGTCCTCGTTCGTTAGAATGGCGGCGCAATTACCAACACCAAAAAGCAAGAATCATCTGAGGTCAGTGATGAAGTTCAAGAAACAAGACAAGGAAATTGTAGTTGGCTGGATCGAACGTCAATTCAAGAAAAATCCAACCTTTCCGGTGAGCTGCATTGACGGTGATAATAAGAACTCTGTCTCCAAAGAGCACCTAAAATCATATAAAGCATGGACCAAAACAACGCACAAGCGGTCCGAAATTCAGGAATGGATCGAAAAATGGCTGGACGCATCTGAAGTCAAAACACTTGAAGCCGAGATCAAGCGCCGGTCAAAAGATAAGAAGGAATAAATAATCATCAG
>NZ_JBFGYC010000371.1:0-4131 GCF_041587635.1 Pontibacterium sp.
CGTATGGGAAATAATTGTAGATGAAGAGAAACGTTTATCTTCAGATCCTATCTATACAACATTATTTGAATTGATAGAATCTAAGGAGATAGAAGCATATTTTTTTGAAGGTCTTGCAACTATGGAGACTGTTCATAAAAAAGATAGGAAAGATTATATTGGGAGCTATCGTAGCGGGTTCTCGATGGCAGTTGATGGAGAAACAGTCACCAGCTTTGAAGGCTCAGGGTCACCTATCGTTTCAGAATATTTAAAAAAGACAATCCCTAAGGCATTGGAGCTTGGTTTTAGATTAACTAGGATGCCAAGAATAGGCGCACCGATGCTAGAAATTTCTGATGAGTTTAAAGCTGAAGACAAGAAATATGAACTTGGCGAGAGGCTGGATCGTTCTTTTAAATGTGGAAGATTTATTGAAAGCCTTGGCGCAGGCAAAGGTGATCTAATGAATCAATTGGGTGGTTCAGATGGAGGAGTTATACAAAAAACAAAAGAGGATACCAGTATAACGGATAAGAAATATGCTAAGGCTGTTGGGGAATGGGTTGATGGTGATGCGCTAGCTGCAAACTATGGTTACGGAATAGATTTCTTTTGTACAAACGATAGAGCATCAGGTGCAGGAAGATCTTCTATATTTCACGCAGATAATCTTTCACAGTTAGAAAGCAAGTTTCCTGTAAATGTAGTTTCTCCAGAAGAACTATTAAGAAGGTTGAGTAACGTCGGTGCATAACAAGCGCGTGAATTTCGTTCCAGCCCTACGGGCTTCCACCGGACTGGCCACGCTTCGCGCGTCCAGCCGATTACGCGGGCGTTATACTATCGAGTTACCCACGATTAGTAGACACCTTCTATAATTAGGTTTACCCCTAGCGTGGAGGTGTACCATGGCTAAAAAGAGAAGAGGAACGAAGAAAGAACGGGAAGCGAGAAATAAATTACTCTCTGAACCTTGGTGGAAACTGCTAGATATCAAGTTTTTAATCTCGATTATTACCTTGCTGTTGTTGATAATTGGGTTCGTTGCAGTAAATTAATTGGTATCTTCGGGAATAAAAATATTGAATCAAATTGAGGTTTAAGAACATAACCAGTTGCTGCTGCAGAAACTCATTTTGCTCGGTCTGTAGAGCAAGGCGTTATAATTCTCAAGGAAGATTAGTGGAACAATCTCATCAACATCATTATGTTCCAGAGTGGTAGCAACGAAGATTTATGCTTGAGGGACAAAAGGCACTCATATGAAGGTCGCTGTTCTACTACTGGCTTTTCTATCTCTCTCTGTTATTGCTGAAGAGTGCAGTATTTCAGGTCGCGCCATTCTGTGAGCTTATGATTCCTGCTTTTGGAAGTACGAGACTGATGACTCTATTCACCCTGGAGTTATCGAGTGTGTCGAAGCTTCACAGAATGAGATTCGAGGTAACTGTTCAAGTCTCGCATTTGAGACATAGCTAAAGAACTGAATATGCAAGAGCCTAAGCCTAATCCAGCTAAGTGCATGGAAGACGATAAGGCATTGGTAGCGTCAGTCAGGAATGGCGGTATCTAGATGCTAAACAAGCCGTCATCTATTCGGGCTTTAGGATACAGATCGTTCGGCTTAGGTTATAGCGTTTGATTTATCGTTTAACCGCGCCAAAAAATCCTTATCCAGGCCTGTTCTTGAAAGGTAGTTAGTGCCGCCCTTATGAATGACGATAAAGCCTTTCTCAGTGGTCTTTAGTTCAGCAATATCGTCCCAGAGGATGCTTTGCTGATGGTGCTTGCTGTCGGTATAGATACCTTGTTCATCAATCCGAACATTAACCCGGCTATTGGCTCTGCGGCTGAGCATTTGGCGGGCGACCCACCAACTGCGTTTATAGCGAATTGATAGCAGTTCGACAGCGCCGAGGGCGAGTAGAAACCATGCGATATGGGGTTCAGCTTCTACGGTAAATAATACGGCGGACATGATGATCAGCAGTATTGCCAAACGGTATTTTTTGAGGCTGACGGTAGTGTCGACAGATTGATCGAAGCACTCAGTGAAGTATTCACGATTGAGGATATAGTGGCTGCTCTGATCGGTGCTGGTGTTACTGTCTTGGGGGGCTGTGTCTGTCATACTGAAGCCTGGCGAAGGTAAAGATCGATTTTAGAGAAACGCTAGTTTACCAAATCTGGCTAGCGAAATTTAATCAGCGGTAAAATAAACTTGTTGCCGCAAAGCGCGGCACTGCACTGTGCAGAAGAGAATCCCTTTTTATGCCGGAACCTCATCCTGCGAGAATCATTTCCTTTTCAACGCCGAAAGAACTCGGTTGGTGGCTCAAGATGAATCACGCTACCGAAGCTCAGCTGTGGGTGAAGATCTTCAAGAAGAAAACCGGGATTCCGAGAGTGACCTGGGATGATGTTGTAGTTGAGTCTCTGTGCTGGGGTTGGTTCGACGGTGTTAAGACGTCAATTGATGATCAGGCCTATCTCCAGCGTATTACTCCCAGAAAATCGCGCAGTAACGGGTCCAAAGGAACACTGAGAATGTTGAACGTTTGATAAGCGAGGGCCGGATGACGGAGTCAGGGCTGGTACATGTTCGTGCGGCAAAAGCTGACGGCCGGTGGGAAAGCGCTAAGGATGCATGGCCTAAAAGCTGGCCAAGCTCAATTTTTCTGGTTATGTAAGTGTTATGTAATACATCCAATGCAGAGAATATTAAATGCCTGATACCTGTTCGACATCGCTCACCGCGTTTGATGACTTTGTCGCGCCGCCCTGTAGCGATTTTGTTGAAATTCTGTATCAGGATGACGATATTCTGTTGATCAATAAGCCCAGTGGCCTGCTGAGTTTGTCGGGTAAAAATCCTCTCAACCGGGATTCGGTCCATTACCGTTTGGTTCATGGGCAAGAGGGCGTGAGCCCTGCATTCCCCGAAGCAAAGTTACCCCATCGAATAGATTTTGGTACTTCAGGTGTTATGGTCGTGGGGCTGAATGCTGCGTCGGCGAAACATCTGAATAAGCAGTTTCAGGCGCGTACCGTGAAAAAGTGTTATATCGCTATGTTAGAGGGTTGGGTTGCTGATGATCAGGGGCAGATCTCTGCGGCGATTGCGAAGCATAAAGATTACTTTCCACTGGTTAAAGTCTGCCCTGTCATGGGGAAAGCGGCTACAAGTGAGTACAGTGTATTACAGCGATTAGAGCAACCGCGTAGAAGTCTGGTGCAGTTTACCCCTCTAACGGGGCGTACTCATCAGTTACGGATTCACAGCCAGACATTTGGCCATCCCATTCTCGGTTGTGATCTGTATAAAAACGATCATAGTGAACAGATGGCAGAGCGTTTGCTCTTACACGCGAGTGACCTGTATTTTGAACATCCAACGAGCGGCGAACCGGTTCACGGGCATTGTCCCTGTCCGTTTTCATAAGAGGCATTAGGTTGATCTCATTATTGGGAATTATTCCAGTGCGCTTAACTACCTTGTTACAGGGTCATATCAATGAATACAGATACGTTGTTTGAGTTAGTCCTTTTTGATCCTGAGAATACGGTTGTGAGTTTGCTTGAAAAGCGAGATATCGAATTTCGTAAGCAACCTGTAACACGCCAGTTTGTGGTTGCGAAGGACGAAACCATTGAAGTGATCAGTACTGATAACCCTGAGATCCTGATCGAAAGTCTGGTGTCGATATTCGTGGAATGGCTTGAAGGAAAGCAAAATCGGAAACTGCAGGCTCAGTTAGTCGACGGCAGTATTGTGTATATTGATACAAACGACACTGATGGCGTTACCTATATACTTAAAAACGCACTGAAAGTTACGGCGTTTGATCCTGAATACAACACCCGAATTCGTAATAAATAGGGCTGTTGGCCTATGAGTCCGACGCTAGGGAAGAATTTAAAAAGAGTGCTGCTATTCGTGGCACTGACCCTTGTCGTATCACTGATGCTTCGCCTGTGGCATGCAACCGACGATGAAGCCAACAAAAGCAGGGAATTTATCTCTAATAATACAGAAGTTAAGGCGTCTGTAGGCAATGTGCTGGGCATTGATTTTGAGAAGAAACTGACCTATCAAGGCACGACAAGCGAGTTGGGTTATGTCGAGTTTACCTACTCTGTTCGCGGCAG
>NZ_JBFGYC010000372.1:0-4128 GCF_041587635.1 Pontibacterium sp.
ACGCGAAGAAAGTTTCTCGCGAAAACGCTCGTCGCGTACGTCTGTACTAATCCACGAGAAAGATCCTCACCAGCTTAAAACAGGTAGAGCCTACGATGTCCGAACTCAAGCAGCAGATCACCACTGAGATGAAAGCTGCCATGCGTGCCAAAGATAAGGAACGCCTGGGTACGATTCGTATGATGCTCGCCGAACTAAAGCGCATCGAAGTTGATGAACGCATTGAGCTGGATGATGCCCGAGTATTGGCGACGCTAGACAAAATGTCTAAACAGCGTCGCGACTCGATCTCGCAATATGAAGCAGCGGACCGCCCGGATCTGGCGGACGTGGAGCGACGGGAGATGGAGGTGATTAAAACTTTCCTGCCGCAACCGCTAACAGTAGAAGAGATCAGTGATCTGATCGACCAGGCTATTACAGCCAGCGGTGCCCAGTCCATGCAGGATATGGGCAAGGTTATGGGGATTGTTAAGCCCCAGATTCAAGGCCGCGCCGACGTTGGTGAAACGTCTAAACTCGTAAAACAACGTTTGACCAGCTAAGCTGCCGCAGTACTCATAGCTGCAGCTCTCACATGGCCGGACGCATCCCACAGCACTTTATTGACGACCTTCTTGCACGCGTAAATATTATCGATGTGTTGGATGGGCGTGTCCAAAAGCTAAAACGCACCGGAAAAAACTTCTCTGGTCTCTGCCCATTTCACAAAGAGAAGACGCCATCATTTACAGCCAATCAAGAGAAACAGTTTTATTACTGCTTCGGTTGTGGCGCAGGCGGCAATGCCCTCGGCTTCATGATGGAATACGACCACCTGGATTTCCCCCAAGCGGTCGAAGAGTTAGCCAAGATGGCGGGTATCGAGGTTCCACGCGAGGAATCCCAACAGAACCGTCAGCAACAGCAGCAGCTCAAGTCTTTATACGATCTTCTGGAACAAGCCTCACAGTTTTATACCCAGCAACTGCGCTCCCACCCTGCTCGCGAGCAAGCAGTAAAGTACCTAAAGTCTCGTGGTTTATCAGGCCAGGCTGCCAAAGCATTTGATATAGGCTTCGCCCCTCCAGGCTGGGACAACTTCCTGGAAAAAGTAG
Organism: Pontibacterium sp.; assembly: GCF_041587635.1. NCBI lineage: Bacteria > Pseudomonadati > Pseudomonadota > Gammaproteobacteria > Oceanospirillales > Oceanospirillaceae > Pontibacterium > Pontibacterium sp. The sequence goes on from NZ_JBFGYC010000372.1 coordinate 1,098, forward strand.
GTAACGACGAAAAAAACCGGCAATTGCTTGAGCAGGCCGGGCTACTTATCCACAACGAAGAGCGCAACAGCGATTACGATCGTTTCCGCAACCGCATTATGTTCCCCATTCGCGATCAGCGCGGACGGGTTATTGCCTTTGGCGGACGCGTACTGGGCGACGATAAACCTAAATACCTGAATTCGCCCGAAACGGAGACGTTTCGCAAAGGCCGCGAGCTTTACGGACTTTACGAAGCACGCAAACACAACCAGAAGCTGGAACGCCTTCTAATAGTAGAAGGTTATATGGATGTCGTCGGGCTCGCTCAATATGGCATTCACTACGCGGTCGCCACACTAGGTACGGCAACGACAGCCCAGCATCTTGAACGCGTTTTTAAGATGGTACCCGAAGTTATTTTTTGCTTCGATGGAGACCAGGCTGGCCGCACGGCCGCGAAACGCGCACTCAGCACCACCCTACCGGTCATTAAAGATGGTCAGGAAGCCCGATTCCTATTTTTGCCGGACGGTGAAGATCCAGACAGCTTAGTCAGGCAAGAAGGCACAGAACTGTTTAGCAAGCGTCTTGATGAAGGCCTGCCTTTGGCCGAATTTTTCTTTAAAAGCCATTCAGAAGAGATGGATCTGAACAGCATGGATGGCCGCGCCCGATTCAGTAGCGCAGCCCTGCCCATGATTCAGACCATGAAACCCGGCATCCTGAAGCAGATGATGCTGGATCGCGTGAGCGAACTGACGGGCTTGTCTCAGGACCAACTTGAAAGCGTTGTAAACCTGCATAGCGCTACACAAGCAGCACCGCCCTCTCAACAAGAGCCAGATTCCTTTGTACCTGACTATTACGATGATGGTGACTACAGCGATCCCGGCCTACTGCCAACATATCCACAACCCAGCCAACAGAGCAGTAAACCTCGTCGCTCTGACACGCCGCGTTCTGGAAGAGGAACCGTTCAACTCAGCGAACGTATTATCTCTTTGCTCCTCCACTTTCCGACGCTGGCACGCCTATGTGAGCTTCCTGTTAAGCTGGATCAACTTCCAGAAAACAATATCCCGCTCCTGTGTGCGCTGATCGATTATTTAAAAAGCCATCCACGCGCTACATTGGGCACGCTGTATGTCGACTGGCAGGAAGACCCGGTACTCAGCGGCTACCTAATGACACTGAACGGCATTACTTACGCTGATCCCGTGAACGACATCCAAAAAGCTGAACAAATTTTACGCGATGCCCTGCCAAAGCTGGAAAGCCGCATCGATGATTTACGCCTGAACGAACTGTCAAAAAAAATCAGTCGTAGTGAAGAAGAAAAGAACGAACTGAACCAGCTCCTGCTTAAACAACACCTTAATCAAGCACCAAATCCAGCAAAATAATCGCAAGCGTTTCAAATCTGGTCTATTTTTTAATCATCAGCATCAATTATTAGCACCTTCTTTTTGTAGAAAAAACGCCCATTCATGGCTATAATTGCCTGCTAATTTTTTCATCATTCACTGTCATCTAGTCAGGGTCACATGTCCGATACTTCTCAGCAGCAGCAGTCGCGCCTCAAGGAATTGATCGCCCGTGGTAAAGAACAAGGTTACCTTACCTACGCTGAAGTCAACGACCATCTTCCGGAAGATATAGCCGATCCGGATCAGGTTGAAGATATCATCCGCATGATCAATGACATGGGCATATCCGTGTCAGAAGAAGCTCCGGACGCAGAAACGCTCCTGATGACGGAAGGTGATTCTGCGGAAGAAGCCGACGAAGAAGCCGTAGCGGCACTCGCGGCGGTAGAGTCTGATGCGGGCCGTACTACGGACCCTGTGCGCATGTACATGCGTGAAATGGGTACCGTGGAACTGCTTACCCGTGAAGGCGAAATCGATATCGCCAAGCGTATTGAAGAAGGCATCCGCGAGGTCATGACCTCCCTTGCCTCTTTCCCAGGTTCAATCAATATCGTATTGGATGCTTACGATTCTACATTGCAGGAAGATGGCGGCCGTCTGAGTGATATCTTCAGCGGATACATCGATGCTGATGATGGCGTCGCTATTCCAGTACCTGGTGCCGCCCAAGCCGCAGCAGCTGATAGCGATGATGATGACGAAGAAGAGAAGGATCGCGGTCCAGATCCTGAAGAAGCCGCCAAGCGCTTTGGTCTTATTCGTGACAACCTGAATAAGTATTTTGATGCCGTTGAAGCCTCAGGACACGATTCCAAAGAAGCCGCTGATGCGATGGTCGAAGTAGGTATTGCCTTCGCACCAATCAAATTATCACCTCGCTTCTACGATACGCTGGTTGAGCGCGTTCGCTCCTCAATCACCAGTGTGCGTTTACAGGAACGCACCATAATGCGTATCTGTACACAGCGTTGTCGTATGGCACGTCGTGATTTCATCACCTCCTTCCCTGGCAACGAAATCAACACCGAGTGGTTTGATTCTTTGATCGCTGAAGGTGCGGACTATTCCAAAGCGATTAAACGCAACCTGATCGAGTTGAAACGTGCTCAGAAGAAACTGATTCAGATGGAGCATGCTACTGGCCTGACTCTATCCGAAATCAAAGAAGTAAACCGTCGCATGTCGATCGGCGAAGCGCGTGCTCGCCGGGCTAAGAAAGAGATGGTTGAGGCGAACTTACGTCTGGTTATCTCTATCGCCAAGAAATACACCAACCGCGGATTGCAGTTCCTGGATCTTATCCAGGAAGGCAACATCGGCCTGATGAAGGCTGTTGATAAGTTCGAATATCGTCGTGGTTATAAGTTCTCCACCTATGCAACATGGTGGATTCGTCAGGCTATCACCCGCTCGATCGCCGACCAGGCTCGTACAATTCGTATTCCGGTTCATATGATCGAAACGATCAATAAACTGAACCGCATCTCTCGTCAAATGCTTCAGGAGATGGGACGCGAAGCGACACCAGAAGAGCTGGCAGAGCGCATGGATATGCCTGAGGATAAGATCCGTAAGGTACTTAAGATCGCTAAAGAGCCGATCTCCATGGAAACACCGAT
>NZ_JBFGYC010000373.1:0-4117 GCF_041587635.1 Pontibacterium sp.
ATAAAAGCAGCATCACTCAAGCTACACACGGTGCAATCCAATATCACCACCCGCATTCAACGACTGGAAGAGGAGCTGGATGCAGCCCTGTTTGTGCGTCGCGGTCGCAAATTGGAACTCACCCAAAGCGGGGAAATTCTCTACAACTACGCCAACCAGATGCTACAGCTTGAACGGCAAGCGACAGCAGCGGTCCACCTGGCGGCCGATAACTATGAACTGCATATTGGCAGCCCGGAACCTTTCGCGGCCGTGCACCTGCCTGCGGCCCTGCAGGCACTGCGGCGGGATTACTCCAACATCATCCCCAAAGTCCACTCCGCGACCAGTGCCGAGCTGATCACCGCGGTATTGGACCATCAGCTGGACTGCGCTTTTGTCGGCGGACAGGTTGAACACGGAGAATTGAATGTGATTCCTGCAGTACAGGAAGAGATGGTCGTAGTGACATCGAAAGAACAAACGGGGGAGCCCACGTTAATTATCCGCGGCGATGGCTGCGCCTACCGTGAGCGTGCGCTCGCCTGGCAGCGTAAAACCGGGCGCTGTAACGAAGAGACGATGGTCATGAGCACTGTGGATGGCTTGCTGGGCTGTGTCGCAGCCGGGTTGGGTTACACCGTCATCAGCCGTGAAATGGTGACCCAGAATCGCTATGAACACTCACTGCAACTGGAAAGCCTCAATGCCACAGAGTCAGCCATGAATATCATGCTGATTCACCGCAAAGACGCCCTTCCCATTGAAGCCATCAATATTTTAGCCGGGCTTTTTAAACAACCCGATCAGCCACGCTCAGCAAGCTGAGCAAACGCTTCAGCTAAACGTTCTCGCACCAGCAACGTCAGCTCGCCGGGCGCCAGATCGGCAGCCCGCTCACCCATCCGATGCTGCACACTGGTGGATACGGCCGGATCAAACACCCGGTCGCTGCCCGCCAGGTGATAGAAGCGGTTCACCACGTCGGTTCCGGCGACCGGGTCACTTTCCACCATCAACATGGATTGGGCCATGACAGCAGATCGCTGCACGCCATCATCCGATTTTTTGGCACCGATGATGCGCTGCGCAGTCCCGGTGATCTTCAGACCGTCCACCACCAGATTGTATTTTCCATCGCAGTAGGAGCCTTTAACCTCACCATAACCGGGTATCAGGCCGAGTGATGTCAGCGCCATCTGCAGCGGTTCGCACAGGGCTTCGTATACGGCATCCATACTGAACTGAAATAACTTATCCTGCCGGAACATCAGGCTGAAGTGGATGATGCCCGGTTCGTGTGGCACTGCAGTCCCCCCACTTTCGCGCACCAGCACCGGCCAGCCTTCCTGGCTCAGCTGTGCCTGTGCGTTTTTGAAGCTCGGAAAGCGGGTTTCTCGGCGGGTCACCACCAGACTCTGGGGGTTTTCCCAGATACGTGCCGTCGCCCCTCGCTTACCTGCCGCCACCTCTTTTAACAACGCAGTATCACGTTGCAACCCATCCAGAGGGTCAACGGAGATCGGTTCATTAATCAGACGCCAGCGGGGATAGGCTGCAAAAATGGCCGCGGCTTCAGACTGAGGATTCGACATAGACGAAAAGCTCCTGCAAAACAGAGAGATAACAATGTGCTAAGGCTAGCAGAAGGATGCAGAGGAGCATACTGGGGAGAACTACGTACAAACAAAAACGGGGTAACCGATGGCTACCCCGTTGATATCAAACCGCTTGTGATTAAGCCTGACGTTCAGCCAGCTTCTTCTCGCCGCGAGCGACTGCAGCACGCACCTGATTGGGTGCTGTACCGCCGATGTGATCACGCGCAGCAACAGAGCCTTCCAGCGTCAGCACATCAAACACATCCGCAGTGATCACATCAGAGAACTGAGCCAGTTCGTCTAACGTCATCTCGCCCAGGTCTTTATTCTGCTCAATACCGTATGCAACAGACTTACCGACAATCTCGTGTGCATCACGGAACGCAACACCTTTACGTACGAGATAATCAGCCAGATCGGTAGCAGTAGAGAAACCACGCAGCGCCGCTTCACGCATGCTCTCTTTTTTCGGCTCCAGCGCAGGGATCATATCCGCAAATGCACGCAGACAGCCTTTCACCGTATCGATCGCATCGAACAACGGTTCTTTATCTTCCTGATTATCTTTGTTGTACGCCAACGGCTGCGACTTCATCAACGTCAGCAGGCTCATCAGGTGACCGTAAACACGACCCGATTTACCACGTACCAACTCAGGCACATCCGGGTTTTTTTTCTGCGGCATAATAGAAGAGCCTGTGCAGAAGCGATCAGGCAAGTTGATGAAGTTAAACTGAGCAGATGTCCACAACACCAGCTCTTCAGACATACGGGTCATGTGCATCAGCAGGATGCTGGACGCCGCACAGAATTCAATGGCGAAATCACGATCCGATACGGCATCCAGTGAGTTTTCAGCCGGTGCACTAAAGCCCAGCAGCTCGCAGGTCATATCACGCTCGATCGGGTAAGTTGTACCGGCCAGCGCCGCAGCCCCCAATGGCATAATATTCGTACGCTCACGGCAATCAACAAAACGGCCGTAATCGCGGCTCAGCATCTCAAACCATGCCAGCAGGTGATGACCAAAGGTAACCGGCTGTGCTGTCTGCAGGTGTGTAAAGCCCGGCATAATGGTATCTGCTTCACGTTCAGCCACACCCAGTAAGCCCTGCTGCAGACGGGTAATCTCTTCCAGAATCAGATCCACTTCGTCGCGCAGGTACAGGCGAATATCGGTTGCGACCTGATCGTTACGGGAGCGCCCGGTGTGCAGTTTCTTGCCGGTAATACCGATCTTCTTAGTCAGTGCCGCTTCGATGTTCATGTGCACATCTTCCAGTGCCACAGACCATTCAAATTCACCGCGTTCGATTTCGATACGGATTTCACCCAGACCGCGGATGATGTCATCACGCTCGTCTTCGGTCAGCACGCCCGCTTTAGTCAGCATTTTGGCATGAGCGATAGACCCGCGGATATCCTGCAGATACATACGCTGATCAAATTCTACAGATGCGGTAAAACGGGCTACGAAAGCGTCGGTTGGCTCGTTAAAACGGCCGCCCCACTGCTGGTTAGTATTGTCACTCATGCGATCAACCTCGAATCTCGCAGCCAACGGTGGCTGCAGGCTAAAAATTTGCGACTTATTATATCATGCTCAACCCTCATCGCCCCTCTTCGTATCTGATACAATCGAGTCAATTGAATGCTTTCCACAACCCGCATGTGGTTTTTACAGGATCTGAAGATGAGCAAAACCCTCCGAATCGCCACCCGAAAAAGCCTGCTGGCACTCTGGCAGGCCGAATACGTCAAAGCAGAACTTGAAAAACACCACCCGGATCTGACCGTGGAGTTAGTGCCTATGGTGTCTCGCGGTGACAAGATTCTGGATACCCCACTGGCTAAAGTCGGCGGTAAAGGGCTGTTTGTAAAAGAGCTGGAAACAGCTCTGCTGGAGAATCGTGCCGATATCGCGGTTCACTCCATGAAAGATGTACCGATGGAGTTCCCTGAAGGCTTGGGCCTGAGCGTTATCTGTCCGCGTGAGCAACCAACCGATGCGTTTGTGTCCAATAACTACAAGCATCTGGATGACCTGCCCGCCGGTGCTGTCGTGGGTACCTCCTCCCTGCGTCGCGAAGCCCAGTTGCGCGAACGCCGTCCAGATTTAGAGATCAAATGGCTGCGCGGCAATGTGCAAACCCGTTTGGGCAAACTGGATGCCGGTGATTACGATGCCATCATTCTGGCGACAGCCGGCTTACTGCGACTAAAACTGGAAGACCGTATCACGCACGAAATCACGCCAGAAGACAGCCTGCCAGCCGGTGGACAGGGTGCCGTAGGCATCGAATGCCGCACAGACGATACCGATGCGATTGCACTGCTGAAACCATTACATCATCAGGAGACTGCATGGCGCGTGATGGCCGAGCGTGCCATGAACCGTCGTTTGGAAGGCGGCTGTCAGGTACCTATCGGTTGCTACGCCGTACTGAATGATGACAACAGCGAACTGTTCCTGCGTGGTTTGGTTGCCCGCCCTGACGGCACCAAAGTGCTGCGTGATGAGATCACCGGCACTCCGG
>NZ_JBFGYC010000374.1:0-4114 GCF_041587635.1 Pontibacterium sp.
GAAGCAACTGAAACTGCGGAAGCTACTGAAACTGCGGAAGCTACTGAAACTGCGGAAGCACCTGAAGCTGCGGAAGCACCTGAAGCTGCGGAAGCACCTGAAGCTGCGGAAGCAACTGAAACTGCGGAAGCTACTGAAACTGCGGAAGCACCTGAAGCTGCGGAAGCGACTGAAACTGCGGAAGCGACTGAAACTGCGGAAGCGACAGAAGCTACAGAAGCTACAGAAGCGACTGAAACCACAGAAACTGAAGCCACAGAAGTAGCTGAAGCCGCAGAAGCGACCGAGACTGCAGAAGTAGCTGAAGCATCAGATGCAACACCAGAAGCTCCTTCCGAGCCAACGGAAACAGCTGATGCTCAGAGCAGCGAAGCAAGCGAAGAGAAACCTAAGGAAGCAGAACCGCGTCGCCGTCGCCGCGGCAGCCGCGCCCCTAATGATCCTCGCGAAATTCGTCGTCGCCAGAAAGAAGCTGCCGAAAAAGGCGAGTAAGCACTTGGAATGGAGCAATGCTGAGCTGTCAGCATTGCCCTACTTTCAGGCATAAAAAAAACCGCGTATTAACGCGGTTTTTTTTATGCCTGCTCAAACCAAGATTATCTTCAGACCGACAGTGGGTACCGACGCGGCTCAGGTACTAACTCTACCCCATAACGCTCAACCACAGAGTGCTGAATCGCGCCTGCCAGCGCCATTATCTCAGCAGCACATCCACCACCATAGTTCACCAACACCAGAGCCTGCTTATCATAGACACCAACAGCGCCGGCTCGATAACCCTTCCAACCAGCCTGATCAATCAACCAGCCAGCCGCTACCTTCATAAACCCCGGACGATCCTGATAGGCCACAACATCAGGACAGTGAACTTTTAGCGCGTCATATTGCGCCTGAGGAATCACCGGATTTTCGAAGAAACTCCCCACATTACCCAACTCAAGCGGATCAGGCAGTTTGGACTGTCTAACTGCAACAACCGCATCGAAGACCGAACGCGCGGTAACCTCATCGCCAGCGAGCTGCTGCATTAAAGCACCATAACTCATAGCCGGAACAAAGTTTTTAGCAAGACGAAAACGCACGCGCGTAATGATATATCGCCCCGGGCTCGTCGACTTGAATACGCTGTTACGATACCCAAACTGGCAATCCGAAGCTGCCAGATCAACAAATACCTTTTCCCGCCGATCATAGGCTGTCAGTGATTCAAACCGATCCTTAATCTCGACCCCATAAGCACCGATATTCTGCACCGGCGCAGCACCCACAGTACCCGGGATTAGCGCTAGATTTTCCAGACCGCTCCAACCTTCACCGACGAACTGCTCAACCAACTGATGCCAGTTTTCACCCGCCTCAGCCTCAACCAGAACCGAAACATCGTCTTCCGATACTTTGCGATACCCGGCCGATTGCAAGCGTACGACAACACCGGGCAGGTAGTCTGAAAGAATCAGATTACTGCCCCCTCCGATCACCAAAAGCGGCAAATCATGCTGCTCGGCAAAACACACAGCCTCTACCAGCTCATCGTCTGAATGCACATTGATCAGATACTGAGCCTTAGATGCAAACCCAAAACTATTGAGCTGACTCAGATCGGCATTTTCCTGAAGAGATATCACTCAGCTCAGCTCCCGCCGAATATCTGCCAACAAACCCTCAGCAGCCTCTTCTACAAGATCCAGCACATGACCAAAGCCATCGCTACCGCCATAATAAGGGTCTGGGACTTCAGATTCCGAAATATTCGGCGCAAAATCCAGAAACAACCCCAAGTGCCCTTCATAATTTTCCGGACACAAGTCTTTCAGGTTCTCAAGATTGTTGTGATCCATCGCCAAGATGTAATCGAACCGCTGAAAGTCTGCTTCTACAGCCTGACGAGCACGCAATGCCGACAAATCGTATCCGCGTGATTTTGCGGCCGAAACCGAGCGCGAATCCGGACCATTTCCAACGTGATATGCCGCAGTACCTGCAGAGTCAACTTCAACCTGCATTCCCAGACCGCCGCAATCAACAACATGCTGAAACACGCCATGCGCGGTTGGAGAGCGGCAGATATTGCCCAAACAGACAAACAACACACGCTTCACGCCTGCGACTCCAGCAACTGACGGATACGCTCCAGATCTTCCGGTGTGTCCACGCCTGCAGGTGGCAGCTCATCAGCCAACGCGACATGAATCTGCGCTCCATTCCACATTGCACGCAACTGCTCAAGACACTCGGTCTCTTCCAGCGGCGCCGGTGGCCATGTCACAAAGTCGTTCAGTAATTTCACGCGGTATGCATAGATGCCGATATGACGCTGCCATGAAAACCCTTCCGGCATGCCTGAGCGCCCTTCCTCAGTATTAAACTGATCACGAGGCCACGGCATGGGCGCTCGACTGAAGTAAAGCGCACGCCCTCGGGCATCGCTCACCACCTTCACCACATTGGGATTCATCAAGCTTTCAACGTCTTCAATCGGCTCACTCAACGTGGCAATACTCGCGCTCGGCTCAGCCTTCAAGTTATGAGCCACCTGATTAATCACACGCGGCGGCACCAAAGGCTCATCACCCTGCACATTAACTACGATGTCATCGGCATAAAATCCCTGCAGCTTTACCACTTCCTGCAGACGGTCAGTACCTGAGGGATGTTCGGCAGATGTCATACACACATCTGCACCAAAACCTTTAGCCACATCCGCGATTCGCTGATCATCCGTTGCGATGATCACCCGGTCCGCTTCGCTCTCCATCGCACGCTCGTAGACGTGCTGGACCATCGGCTTACCCGCCAGGTCAGCCAGCGGCTTTCCCGGAAAGCGACTGGATGCGAAACGGGCTGGAATAATGACGGTAAAGCTCATAACTGACTCCCCTTACTTACGCTCACGCTCTTCCAGAGTCAGCTTACGCGCTTCCTCTTCCAGCATGACCGGAATACCGTCACGCACCGGATATGCCAAACCACTGGCACGACAGATGAGCTCCTGAGTTTCTGCATTCCACTCAAGAGGCGCTTTTGATACTGGGCAAACCAGCATCTCGATCAATTTTTTATCCATCACTTTCAACCGTATAGGTAATCTGTTCGAGTTTATTCAGCAACGCCGTCTCAAACTCAACGGGCAGCTCGGCGGATACCTCTAGGTACCAGCCGTCCAAATTTTTTAGATGAGACACTTTTACTGCATCCTTCTCCGTCATCACCAAAGGCAGCGATTCCGAAAACTGCAGGTCAGACAAGACATAAGGATGATGATCAGCAAAAGGATGCTCCAGTGGCTCGATACCCGCAGCCAAACGAAGTGTATCAAAGAAACGGGCCGGATTACCGATCCCCGCCACGGCATGCACGCGCTTTTCCTGCCACTGATCAACGGCAATACGCTTAGAACCGTCCAGTGCAACAAATGCAGTGGGGGTTAAGCCCATAGGAATGGCGTCAAAACCACTTTCCCCTTGCCCATTACTGATGACGAAATCGACATCACCCAAGCGCTCAACAGGCTCTCGCAACGGCCCCGCAGGCAGACAATGTCCGTTTCCGACACCTCTACGACCATCAATGACCACCAACTCAATATCACGCCCTAACGCATAGTGCTGTAGTCCGTCATCACTGATGACCAGGTCACAATCATAATGCTCTAAGAGGTATTGCACAGCAGCCGGACGATCTGGGTCCACAACAAGAGGACAACCCGAACGACGCACCAGCATACAAGGTTCATCCCCACCTTCTGCCGGCAATGTATCTTTAGTGACCGCATAAGGATAACGAGGCGCCTTAGCACCGTAGCCCCGACTCACCACACCTGGTTTGTATCCAGCCGCTTTCAGCTTTTCAATCAACCAAAGCACAACCGGTGTTTTTCCGGTCCCACCCACGGTGATATTACCAACAACTATGACAGGTACCGGCGGCCTGAACGCTTCTTTGCTGCCTGCAACATACCCCTGACGCTTACCGTCACTCACGGTACGATACAGCCACTCTAACGGGCGCAACCAAAGCGGCGCAGGTCTTTTCTGATACCAACGCGTTTCCAGCCAGCGCATACTATTTCGTCGACTCTTGAGTGATAATACTCAGCCGGGTATATCCCAGCTGC
>NZ_JBFGYC010000375.1:0-4103 GCF_041587635.1 Pontibacterium sp.
GGAGAAGCGTCCGGTGAGTTACAAGCCACGCTGGAACGACTGGCAGAAAGCCTTGAACGTTCGGCCGCACTGAAGCGTCAGTTTATCTCGGCCATGACCTATCCGATGTTCCTGTTGGTCGCCTCGGTGGGTGTCACCCTGTTTCTGACCCTGAGCATCATCCCCAAATTCGCCACCCTGCTTGAGGGCCGCTCGCAGGATCTACCTGGCGCTACACAGGCGATGATGAATATCTCGACCTGGCTGGTGGATTACGGCCTGTATCTGACCATTGTACTGGGTATCGGACTGTTCCTGACGCTGGCCTCGTACACCACGGTACTCGGCAAAGCGGTAATCGACCGAATTCTGCTGCATGTACCGATGGTCGGTCACAGCATACGCACCTCCGCCATGTCCCAGATGGGCTGGACCATGTCTTTGCTGCTCAGTTCAGGTTTAACGGTCCTCGAATCCCTGCGTGTGGTCAGCGACATCATGGGCAACAACCGACTCTCAATCTGTTTCCAGCAGGCGGGGGACGAAATTCTGGCCGGACGCAGCCTCGCGTACGGTCTCAAACAAAACAATATTCCACCCATGGTCCAGCATATGGCCGGTATCGGCGAGCGCAGTGGTGAACTGGAACACGTGATGCGTGAGCTGGGTAAGTACTACCAGGAAATGGCCGAAGCCCGTATCAAACGCATGATCGCCACCATGGAACCGGCGATGACCGTGATCGTCGCGGGGCAGGTGGGTTTCGTTTATTACGCCTTCTTTAAGGCCATGATGCAGGTATCTGCCGGGTAATCGGTAAGGAGAAGATTGATGCAACTGAACCTCAATACGCTGGACATAAACCCTGACAATCTGGTGTTTACCCTGCAGGAAAACAGCCGCGATAACCTGACCTCAGATGAGCTGACCCACAACGACCAGACCGCACCGCTGTTTCTGAATCGTATGCTGCTGGATGCGGTGAAAACAGGGGCCTCAGATATCCACTTCGAACCTTTTGAAGAGAGTCTGCGTATCCGCCTGCGCGTCGATGGTGTCATGCAGGAGATCAACAATCTGCCAACCGGTTTTGGTCGTCAGCTGATTATTCGCCTGAAAGTCATCGCCGGATTGGATATCTCCGAGCACCATGGCACCCAAAGTGGCCGTTTCCGTATGTTGCTGGATGATAAAACCGGGCTCGATTTTCGCTGCTCGATCACCCCGACACTGTACGGCGAAACCGTCGTGTTACGTCTGTTGCATCTGCCCTCTGAACTGCTGGACCTCACGATGCTGGGGTTGAGTCAGCCACAAATTCAGCAGATCCAGCATGCCAGCCAACGTTTGCAGGGCATGATTCTGGTCACCGGTCCCACTGGCAGTGGGAAGACTGTCACCTTGTATACATTGCTCAAGCAATTGAATAACCACCAGCGCAATATCTACACGGTAGAAGACCCGGTTGAGATCAACCTGCCCGGCGTCAATCAGATCAATATCAGTGCCCGCCAGAGCATCACATTCGCAAACATTGCCCGCAGCATCTTAAGGCAGGACCCGGATGTGATCATGCTGGGAGAGATGCGCGATGAAGAGACCATCGATACCGCGATCAAAGCATCCCACACCGGTCACCTAGTGCTCTCCACTCTACATGCCACCAGCGCAACTAAAGCCATTCCACGCCTGCGAAATCTGGGTGTGAACGATCACAACATAGCTTCGACCCTGAGCCTTGTCATCAGCCAGCGCTTGCTGCGCAAGCTTGATCCCAACAGCCGCGAGCGGGACGAAGTCTCTCCGCAACGTCTCAAAGCGGTCGGTTTTAAGGACGACGAAATCGCAGAGCTACAGCTCTACCGTGCTAAACCCAGCGATACGAGCCGAACGGGTTACCAATGCCGGATTGGTATCTTTCAGGTTTTACCGATCACCCCTGAGCTGGAAACGTTGATTGCAACTGGCGCCAACGATCAGCAGCTGGAGGCCTATGCCGAACAACAGGGTCACGCCAGTCTGCGCCAATCCGCACTCGATAAGCTGAAAGCGGGTATCACCGATATTAACGAAGTCGAGCGGGTATTAGGTCTGGCTGAAAACCGGATCAAGGAGTAGGGGAGGCAGAATGAAGAACACCGTACGAACACCTAATCCAACCCACAAAAGACAGCAGGGCTTCACCTTGCTTGAATTGCTGGTCGTGGTCTCCGTTCTGGCGTCACTTGCGGGTATTGCCGCGGTAGCGATGGACGGATACGAGCAAGATGCGCAGGAACAGCTAGTGCATGTCGAGATGAAACGGATCGCCAATGCGATCTATCGGTTTAAGGAGGATACGGGGTATTTTCCGAAAGAGGGGATGTTTACAGCAGATAACCTATTCGGGGCTAGCGATAGCAGCACGAAAAAGTCCGAGTATGAACATCAAAATAATTTGGGTTGGCTTTTATCAGCTCCTGAGCTCTACGACACCAATGGAGATGGTGATACTGACAGCTCAGACGGTGATCCTAGAAATCGATTACCTTGGAATCACAGTATGGGCCGCGGATGGAATGGCCCCTATCTAACAATCGAGTCCAAACAGTTACTAAGCACACAGGACTGTGATTTGTCGGTCACAGGCTCCAACAACAGCTTTGATGCGATAGCTGATCCGTTTGAGCGTAAGAAAACCTATTCCGGAAGCGACTCCTGCTTTGTAGTACTAAATGAAGGTAATTGGATAGCTCTTAAAGTCGCCGGTATGCCTTATCGATATGACATCGCTTATACCAATAGCAGTATCCCCGACTGCACCAGCAGCTGCGTTGCAATCATTAGTGCGGGTAAAAATAGTGCGTTTGGTGAAGTCACCAACAACGATGACATTGTCACTGTATTGAGGGCCAATTAATGACTATCCCAATCGAGAAACAACAGGGTGGCTTTACATTATTGGAACTGGTTGTTGTGGTTGCTGTTCTTGGTTTGATAGCAAACCTAGCTACCGAATTTGTTGCCCAAAATACTAACCAAGAACGATTTGAAGCGACTAAGTCACGGCAAGCGATGATTCGAGAAGCAATTATCGGTAACCCATCAGCCACTCAAAATGGCGAAGTGCAAGTATCTGGGTTTATTGCAGATATGGGGCGTGCACCGATCAGCCTTCGAGAACTACTAACTGATGACGGCTACTGTGCAGACCCTGACCACTTTAATATCGCTGAACGTCCTAATGATCCAAGTTGGGATGCAGCAAATGAATGTGATACAGCGGCTGGTATCGCTGATACTTGGGTACCTGAGTTAGGGGCCAGCTGGAAAGGTCCATATCTACAAGGCTTTGATCTAGAAACCATCTCGTACAATAGTAGCAGTCTTCAGATAAGAACTTTTCGTGATGGTTGGGGAAATTCCGCTTCTGCTTGGGCAAAAAGCAGCGATGGCACAAACGATATAGCCTATGAGGACTTTCTTAATTTTGGCTGGAATTACTATATCGGTATAAATACCGCTGAAGGAACGGGGGTAGATATAGGAAAAAATAAGAACCTAAATGACCTATTTACTATCAGTGCTGGCCTAGATGGCAATAAAGACCCTGGTTCTGACTCAGCACAAGATAGAACTGGATCTACTTCTCACTATAACGCTACCTACACCGCACAAAACGTTTACGAGAAGGACTACCCTCGCTCCGAATATTCTTTAACCGGTTTAAGCAATCCAGATCCAGAATATGACCTGAAGCACCTCGCTCTAATTAACGCTACCGAATATCTTACAGACGCTATTGCTTCTATAAACAACAATGATGCGGCTGCCATAGATGTATGTTTAGTAGCTTGGAACGAAGAAATTTCTTCAGAATACGTATCCTCTTCTTACAACGCTCCGGTGGGGAAAACGAACCACAGTGTACAGATTCCTCATGGACAATATTACGTGGACATTGTGTTTGATCCGAACCCCAGCGCCACTGATGCGAATGATCGATGTAATCCAGAAGATATAGTGACACCTGTAACAGCAGCAAAGTCAAAGTGTGAAGGAGGTTCAGTACCGGTGGTACTAAGTTCACGAACATCCATTGCATTACAATGCACGCTCAAATAATAGGTTTGATAATTTCCGTA
>NZ_JBFGYC010000376.1:0-4101 GCF_041587635.1 Pontibacterium sp.
AACACCCTGCTCTTTAAGGATGGTGTTATGTTAGATCATCTCACTTACTACCATGAATCATCTGATACCATTGTAAGAGAGCTAAACCACCAATTAGAAAGAAGCACTGGGCGCTCAATTTCAAGATCAACTGTAGGAGCGATCTAGGCCGTAAATTAGATATAAAGTCAGCTTTGTGCCGAAAGCAGACCTTCCTAATGTTTACTCCTCACTAATACTAACTCCCCTCCGCACAATCTGGTGCACCCCACCCAACTCCGTGCACGCTTTTAGTTCATATAATCTCCTTCGCTATGTGCGAATACTCCTAAGACAGTGCCATAAATTAAATTTACCAAACAAAAACAACAACTTAAGAAACTTGGCACTCTACCTGCTTTATACCGTTTAAAAATAAAATTTAGTTTTAACGAATGAACAACGGCGTTCATCAATCACCGGCCCTTCCCGACCGGTTGGTCGATGAGCGCTTTTTTTTTGGCAACCGTGTGAAGGTTAAGGCGTAACGATGAAGAAAGAGCATCTGATCATTATCGGCAACGGCATGGCGACTGGACGGCTGCTCAGCGAGATTACCGCGCTGGATGCAGACCGGTACGAGATCACCGTATTCGATCAGGAACCACACGGTAGCTACAACCGTATCATGCTCTCTCCCGTGCTTGCCGAAGAGATGACGGCGAAAGAGATCGTTATCCACTCTGCCGACTGGTTCGCCAGTCACAACATTACACTGCACACCAACGACCCGATTGTCAGTATTGACCGTGATAACAAAGCGGTTACCAGCCTGCGCGGTGTCACTGCCAACTATGACAAACTCGTGATGGCGACTGGTTCCGAACCTGCATTGCCTGCGGCTGCGCGCGACTGCACTCTGAACGGCATTCTCAGCTTCCGCAATATGCGCGATGTGCAGCGTATTAAAAGCCACGCCAATAACAGCGAACACGCCTTAGTTATCGGTGGCGGCTTACTGGGACTGGAAGCGGCTTATGGGCTGCGTAAACAAGGTGTGCATGTCACTGTACTGCACCGTGGAGAATGGTTGCTGAACCGTCAGCTGGACGAAGCTGCGGGCAAACTCCTGCAGGCTGAGCTCGAACGCCGTGGCATCAACATCGTACTGGGCAAAGAGGTCACCGCCTTTAAGGGTGCTCAGCATATCTCTTCAGTCAGCCTGTCCGACGGCAGCGAACTGAACGTACAGCAGGTGGTTATTGCGATCGGCATCGTACCCCACACTGAGTTGGCTGAACGCGCAGGGCTTGAATGCCAGCGTGGCGTGCACGTGAACAACTGCATGCAGACCAGCGATGAAAATATCTACGCCTTGGGAGAGTGTTGTCAGTTCGGCGATGACACTTTTGGTCTGGTTGCTCCGATCTGGGATCAGACCCGTGTCCTGGGCAACCTGCTCTGTGATGACGGCAGCCACCGTTTCGAGGTGAACCCGACTGCCACCAAACTCAAGATCTCCGGCATCGATCTTTATTCTGCCGGCGAATATCTGGACAGCGACGATACCGACGCGGTGGTCTTTAACGACCGCCTGCGAGGCACCTATAAAAAGCTGCTATTCCGCAACGACCATCTGGTCGGCACCGTACTCTACGGCGCAGTGCAGGACGGCAACTGGTACTTCGACCTGATCCAGAACAAACAGAATACCCGGGCAATCCGCCCACATATCATTTTTGGCCGCGCTTTCAGCGAGAAAAAGAGTGCCACAGGCACCGACACAGAGCGCACAACCCTTGCGGCAGCTTCTTAAGAGGACCTCTCCCATGAGTAAACAGAAATTAGTAGTGATTGGTAACGGAATGGTGGGACACCACTATCTGGAAAGTCTGGTGGAGTCCGGTTTTGCCGAACAATACGAAATCACCGTGTTCTGTGAAGAACCGCGCCTGGCATACGACCGTGTACATCTGAGTGCCTACTTTGACGGTTCAAGTGCCGATGATCTGGCCATGGGTACACCGGCGCTGTATGACAGCTGGGGCCTGAATGTCCTGATCGGTGAAAAAGCAGTCGCAATCGACCGTGATAACAAAACCGTGACCGCTACCAGCGGTGACGTTCTGAATTACGACAAACTGGTACTGTCTACCGGCTCCTACCCGTTTGTTCCCCCGGTTCCTGGCCATGAGCGAGAGAACTGCCTAGTCTACCGCACCATTGAGGATTTAGAGGCGATTGAAGCCGCTGCCAAGGGATCCAAAGTGGGCGTAGTCGTGGGCGGTGGTCTGCTTGGTCTGGAAGCGGCAAAAGCCCTGCGTGATCTGGGTCTGGAGACCCACGTAGTGGAGTTTGCCCCCCGTCTGATGGCTGTACAGCTGGATGAAGACGGTGGTCAGCTGCTGCGCGACAAGATCGAAGGCCTGGGTGTAAAAGTACATACAAATAAAAATACCCAGCTGATCGATGACGGCGAAACCGCAAAACACTGCATGAACTTTGCGGACGGCAAAAAACTGGAGACAGACCTGATACTGTTCTCCGCCGGTATTCGCCCCCAGGACGAACTTGCCCGTCAGAGTGGACTCGAGATAGGCGAGCGCGGCGGTATCGTAGTGAACAATCACTGCCAGACCTCCGATGAAAACATCTACGCCATCGGCGAGTGCGCCCTGTGGAATAATCGAATCTTTGGTCTTGTTGCGCCGGGCTACAGCATGGCAAAAACAGCGGTCTCCCATATGCTGGGCGGCACTGAAGAATTTACCGGTGCGGATATGAGCACCAAGCTGAAACTGCTGGGTGTGGATGTCGGTTCCATCGGCGATGCCCACGGTATGACACCGGGTGCGATCAGCTACAAATACTCCGATGACAACACCGCCAGCTACAAACGCATTATTGTCGCTGAAGACAAGAAAACCCTGATCGGCGCGGTGTTGGTGGGTGATTGTGAACAGTACGACACCCTGCTGCAGTATGCCCTCAACGGTATCGAACTGCCTGAACATCCGGAAAGTCTGATTTTACCTGCACTGGACGGTAGTTCGGCACCCGCGCTGGGGCCTGATGCCCTGCCAGATACCGCAACAATCTGCTCCTGCCTGAATGTCACCAAAGGTCAGATCTGCTGCTCCATCGATGACGGTGCGACTGACGTAGGAATGGTCAAAGACGCCACCAAAGCGGCGTCAGGCTGCGGGGGTTGTGCCGCACTGGTGAAATCGGTTGTTGATTGCGAGCTGGAAAAGCGCGGTGTCGAAGTGAACACCGACATCTGCGAACACTTCCCGCACACCCGCGAAGAGATCTACCACATCATCCGCGTAGAAGGCATCCGCAGCTTCCATGAACTGCTGGAGAAGCACGGTAAAGGTTTGCTGGGTTGCGATATCTGTAAACCTGCGGTCGGCAACATGCTGGCATCGTGCTGGAACGAACACATCATGGATGAACAGCACGTCAGCCTGCAGGACACCAACGACACCTTCATGGCAAACATGCAGAAGAACGGCACCTACTCCATCGTGCCGCGCATCCCGGGCGGTGAGATCACCCCGGACAAACTGATCGTACTGGGTCAGGTCGCGAAGAAATACAATCTCTACACCAAAATCACCGGTGGTCAGCGTGTTGACCTGTTTGGTGCCCAGTTGCATGAGCTGCCACTCATTTGGGAAGAGCTGATCGCAGCCGGTTTCGAAACCGGACACGCGTACGGTAAATCCCTGCGTACCGTTAAATCTTGTGTCGGCAGTACCTGGTGCCGCTACGGCGTCAAAGACAGTGCCGGTACGGCAATTAACTTAGAGAACCGTTATAAGGGCCTGCGTTCTCCACACAAGATTAAATTCGCAGTCTCCGGTTGTACCCGTGAGTGTGCCGAAGCCCAGTCCAAGGATATCGGTGTTATCGCCACCGAGAACGGCTGGAACTTGTACGTGTGCGGTAACGGCGGTATGAAGCCGCGCCACGCTGACCTGTTCGCCACTGACCTGGATAAAGAGACCCTGATCAAGTACATCGACCGGGTGCTGATGTTCTACATCAAGACCGGTGATCGTCTGCAGCGTACCTCGGTGTGGATGGAGAACCTGGAAGGGGGCCTCAAGTACCTGCAGGACGTGGTGATCAACGACA
>NZ_JBFGYC010000377.1:0-4087 GCF_041587635.1 Pontibacterium sp.
ACCCATCAACCGCTGGATGCATCACTTTTCCGGTTACAGCCGTGAGTATGTTATCAGCATGGCGTGATCAGAGTGTTACCTTGCTGGTGCTCGGGATCGGTTGGCAGATCGCCGCTACCGCCTTGAATAATCCGCTCCTGCCCACACCGCTGGCGGTGATGGATCTGATGCACGACCTTTGGCAGCAGGGAGAGCTGCAATCTCATCTCTGGATCACCTTGCAGCGGGTATTGATCAGCTTTGGTATAGCGATGTTTTTGGGGGCCATTCTCGGTGTGCTGATGGGGCGGTTTCGTAACCTTAACCGCTGGTTCGATCCCTTCTTGGTACTGTTGCTGAATATTCCTGCGTTAGTGGTGATTATTTTGCTCTACGTCTGGTTTGGATTGGTGGAAGCCGCCGCAGTCGCTGCAGTCGTGATCAACAAGCTGCCTAATGTCGCAGTCACCTTGAGAGAGGGGGCACGTACCTTTGATCCCGAGCTGGAGGAGATGGCGCAGGTGTATCACTTCAGTTTCGGGCAACGTGTACGTCATATCTGGTGGCCTCAGCTGTTTCCCTTTGTCATGGTGGCCACCCGCAGCGGTTTGGCGCTGATCTGGAAGATTGTGCTGGTGGTTGAGCTGCTGGGGCGTTCTGACGGTATTGGCTTTCAACTCCATCTGGCGTTCCAGTTGTTTGATGTGACGGCGATTCTTGCTTACAGCTTTGCCTTTATTGTGGTGGTACAGCTGATCGAATGGTGCCTGCTACAGCCCACCGAGCAGTATGCGGTGCGATGGAAGCGGGAGCTGAATCATGGTTGAGTTTCATATCTCAGGGCGAGAGTTCAGTCGTCCGGTGCTGGGTGATATAGGTATCCGCTTTGAGCCGGGTGAGAGTATCTGTTTATTGGGACCTTCCGGTTGCGGTAAGACAACGTTGCTAAACATCATTGCCGGTTTGGATAAGGGGTATCAGCAACCGATCTGGCAGGGAGAGACGCCTACGCTGGCCTATCTGTTCCAGCAGCCACGTTTGCTACCGTGGCGTACGGTGCTGGATAACCTGCTGCTGGTTAATCCTGATCAGGATTTGGCCGTCGCATTGTTGGCTGAAGTTGGATTGGCAGAGGTGATAAACGAGTTCCCAACCCGTCTTTCACTCGGTATGGCACGTCGCGTGGCATTGGTACGCAGTTTATTGTTATCCCCGGATCTGATCCTGATGGACGAACCGTTGGTCTCCCTTGACCCGGTGACCGCCCGTCAGATGCGTGAGCTTGTCGAACGACTGGTCGTTGCTAATCCAGAGCGTCACCTGTTGTATGTCACCCACGATCTGGATGAGGCTTTGCAGATTGGAGATCGGATCTTGGTGTTGGGGGGAAAACCTGCCCAGATAGTCAGTCGGTTCGAGAAAGAAAATGTTGAAAGGCGGATGCTTGAATCCGCCTTAGAGGCTTAACCCTGCTTACAAATATCCCTATTCACTCATGCCGACGGTTGCTGTATTTCGCTGCGGGTTCACCGGAAATAGCAGATCATATGCCCAGTTAAAGGCAAAGGCGTAGACCATAAAAAACAGGGTAAAGCCCATGTCGGTCAGAAACGCATGCCACAGGGGCATATTCAGCCACCATGCAACCAGTGGCAATGTCGCGATGAGTAACCCGCCCTCAAATCCCACTATATGAACCAGACGTAATTTAAGGGATCGTTTGTTCGGTGGTGTATGGTGCTGCCAACAATCGAACCACAGGTTGTATTGATAGTTCCAGCCCATCGCTATCAGGCTTAGGATGATTGCTAAGCTTCCGATCTCGGTGACTGAATTTTCTAGCACTAAGGCCGCAACAGCGGTTGATAAGACAAGTGCAACGGCTTCAAACAGCAGAGTGTGACGGATTCTGTCTTTAGTCGTGCGCATGGTGATCTCCAGAACTTCGTGATGAATAATTGTTGGTGCTATTCTCTCACTTATATCTATAGTTAAAAGTTAGTATCTATCTTTTTATTAGATGGATGGATTTGCTTTTGGTATTTGTTGGAGGTGAGAGATGCGCTTTAACCTGGAGCAATTGCGGGCGTTTAGCTTGAGCGTGGATCGGGGATCGTTTTCAGCCGCGGCCAGAGAGATGGGGAAAGCGCAGTCGGCGGTCAGTACTGCCATCTCGAATCTTGAGCTGGACCTTGGCTTGGACCTGTTCGATCGCAGTCGTCGCGAACCGACGCTGACGGAAGAGGGGCATGCGTTATTACCGCAGGCTCGGGCGTTGTTGGAGCAGGCCAAATTATTTGAGGGACGCGCTGATTCAATGGCTGCAGGTGAGGAGGGGAGACTGACTCTGGCGGTGGAAGAGTCGCTGATTGGCGAAGCTCTGGAGGATATGCTGGTTCGCTTTGAGCAAGCGTTTCCGCAATTGGAGCTGGAACTGTTTAACCCCGCCCGCAGAGATATCATCAGACTGGTACAGCAGGGGCGCGTTGATATAGGCGTGTTAATCAGTACGCTGGAAGCGGCGGAAGGCTACTATATCAAGCCGCTCAAACAGATGACGATTGTGGCGGTCGCGAGTGCAGACCATCCATTAAGCGGTCAGATACTGCCAAGTTTTGACGAACTTGGGTATTACCGGCAATTGTTGTTGACCTCGCGTACCGGAAAAGTTGCCGCGACAGATCAGCTGAGTAGCAAACTGTGGAAGGTCGAAAGCCAGTACTTTCTGATAGATATGGTGAAAAGGGGGTTGGGTTGGGCCTGGGTGCCGGAACACCTGGTCCGGCCATGGTTGGATGACGGTAGCCTGAGCATGCTGCGTTTTGAGGGGGGTGGTGATCTGATGAATATGCCTGTGGATCTGATTATCAGTCCCAAATATAAAGAGGGCACGGCAGGGCAGTGGCTGTATCGAGAGCTGGCTGAGTTGGCGTTTCTGGTTTGACGGCACTCCATGGTTTACGGTCGCGCTTACCGTATAATGCGGTCCATACCTAAGGATTGAAAAGATGTCAGGACACGTTATGAAGATGTGCTTATCGCCACTGAAATCTATCTCTCTATCTGCGCGTACAGCCATGGCCTTGTTGGCTTTTGCGCTTGTTTCGCCCGCTCAGGCAGAAGATCAACAACGTTACCTGATCGTCTCCGCCCTAAAAGCTGAAACACCGGGGTTAGAGCGTTTCGCGCCGATCATTTATACCGGTGTAGGGAAAGTGAATGCAGCCCTTGGATTGTATGACGCGATCATTCACTACAAACCGGATCTGGTGATTAACTACGGTACTGCGGGTGCGGTCACGGATACCCGGGGTCTGAATAAAATTGGTACGTTTATCGAGCGGGATATGGATGCCCGTGAAATTGGATTTCAGCGCGGGATCGCTCCATTTTCAGGGGAGTTATTGCCACAGGCGAAGGGTATCGTACTGGGTACCGGGGACTCTTTTGTCAGTGATTCGGCTAAGGCGCTGGATGGATTGAGTATTCGTATCGATCTGGTCGATATGGAAGGTTATGCGCTGTGGAAAGTGAGCCAGAAGCTGGGTGTGAAATTTGTCTCTTACAAATACACCAGTGACCATGCTGACGGCGAAGCGCCCAGTGACTGGGAAACCAACGTTGCTAAAGGTGCTAAGGCTTTCGCGGGGTTATTGGAAAAAGAGTACGGTGCCTCTTCGCTGCTCAGCGAATAAGGACGGATATTCAGCAGGTCAGGTTTGATGCTCACCCCAACCAGCTGGTGGGGGAGCATACTGACACAGTCACTTACTTAAACTTAACAGCAGTGCCGCTTACGCTCACCATCATCATGCTGCCGTTCTGGCCGATGACTTCGTAGTCGATATCAATACCCACGATACCGTCAGCACCCAACGCCTGGGCTTTAGTTTCCATCTCGGCAAAGGCGATCTCCCGCGCTTTACCCATCTCCTGCTCATAAGCACCGGAACGACCGCCGACAATATCGCGCACGGCACCAAATAGATCTTTAAAGATATTTGCACCCAGAATAGCCTCGCCCACGACAACATTTAGATAGTCCTGAATTGGCTTGCCATCAACGGTAGAGGTCGTTGTTTTTAGCATCGTTGTTCTCCTTGTTGGG
>NZ_JBFGYC010000378.1:0-4079 GCF_041587635.1 Pontibacterium sp.
ATCTAGTTCTGATAATTTTTTTGAATTTGGGTCTGCACTTCTAAATTTCTCATGAAGTAAAACGATTCGTTTGATAATCCACAACAATAAGCATATGATCACAGAAGATTCAATGACCGGCTGATCGTTATGCACCAGTGTTGGTACAACACCCAGAGGGTTGAGGGCCAGATACCAGCTCTGCAGGTTTTCTTTGTTTGGCAGATCGATAGGGTGAGCGGTCCAGGGCAGGTCCTTTTCTGCCAGAACAATGCGCACCTTTTGTGCACAGGGCGACATAATGTGAGTGTATAAGGTGATCATGGGTGGACCTCAATCGCTGAATGGCGGCGTCATGTTATTGGAATGATTCCAGTGTAGATCTGTAAAAATGCAGTTAAAATGCATATAAGTGCAGTTTTGGTATGCAATATTGCAGTTTTGTTTTCGCTAAACGTGTAAATCTGAGACGCAAATGAACTGGAATGATCTTAAGTACCTGTTAGCCCTCAGTCGGTTAGGGACGTTGAGCGCCGTCGCAAAAGAAACCGGTGTCGATATGACCACGGTCTCGCGCCGGCTTAAAGCGTTGGAGAGCGCACTAGGCGCTCAGCTGTTTCAGCGCATCGATAATCGCTACTTGCCAACCGATGCCCTGCAGCAGGTATTGATGCGCGCAGAGCAGGTGGAACTGGAGATCGGTCGTCTGCAGAGTGATCTGCTGGGGCAGGATGAAGACCTGAGTGGGCGGGTACGCATCACCTCGGTCCATACCTTTATCAACAGTTACCTGTTGCAGCGCTTACCGGATTTCTATGAGCGTTATCCTGATATAGAGCTGGAAATTATTGCCGATAGCAGTCAGCTGGATTTAGGGCGGCATGAGGCCGATCTGGCGCTGCGTATGGGACGTCCGGATCAGAGCAGCATCGTAACCCGTCGCATGACTGAGCTGAACTATGCCGTGTATGGCCACAAAACGCTGGTGGAGCACAGCCAGAAGATTGCTGATCTGCCATGGGTTTTGTTTGAAGACCGCTATCACAACTTGCCGGAAGCACTCTGGCAGCAACAGTATTATCCGGATGTGCACGCGAAGCTGTTCTGTAATGTCGGCCCCGCGATGCTGACTGCCGCCAGCAACGGGTTAGGTGTCGCGTGTTTACCCTGTTATATGGCGGAACCTGTGAGCGAGTTAGTCGCGTTAACTAAGGCGTTTCCGCTGCGTGCACTCTGGTTGTTAATGCATCCGGAAAAGCGTAATCTGGCGCGCATTCGGGTGTTTGTGGATTGGCTGGAACAGCAGCTGGATAGCGATATATTGTTGTTTCAGGGGCCGCATGTCGTCCCTGAAAATCCCCCTCAAAATTCAGCTTAATGAGTTCAGCAGAGATAGAGTCACGATATGGATCTGAATCCGCAGATGTTAAAAAAAATGGCCCGCATGAAGATGCCGTTTGGTAAATATCAGGGGCGGGTTTTGATGGATCTGCCTGAATCGTATCTGCTGTGGTTTGCGCGTGAAGGCTTTCCGAAAGGGGAGTTAGGCCTGTTATTGGGGTTGTTGCTGGAAATCCGAATCAACGGTCTGGAATCGCTGTTACAGCCGCTGCGAGAACGATAAGTATCCCTCGACGTTTGACCTTTCCCACTGATTTTGACCGCTTGATACCCATCAAGTATTTATCCTGACTGCATTGATACGCTGCCGCACTGTTATCCGATTTTACTGGAGGTAGTGATGGAGCTGGTCTGTCCGGCAGGCAGTTTTCCTGCGTTAAAAGCGGCGGTTGATAATGGTGCCGACGCAGTTTATTTCGGGTTCAGGGACGCAACCAATGCTCGTCACTTTGCTGGTCTGAACTTTGACCGGCGCAAAGCCGAGAAAGGGATCGAATATGCCCGCAGCCGTGGTGTCAAAGTGCTGTGTGCAATCAATACCTATCCTCAGCCTCAGGGCTGGAAGATCTGGCAGCAAGCCGTGGATATGGCCGCTGATCTGGGGGTGAATGCACTCATCGCCGCGGATATGGGGGTGCTGGGCTATGCCGCCGATCGTCATCCTGATCTTAACCTGCACCTGTCTGTGCAAGGCTCTGCTACCAACTACGAAGCGCTAAGTTACTACCAGCAGCAATTTAATATTAAGCGTGCGGTGTTGCCGCGTGTGCTTTCGCTGGCCCAGGTCGAGCACCTTTCCAAACACAGCCCGGTAGAACTTGAGGTGTTTGCCTTCGGTAGCCTCTGCATCATGGTGGAAGGGCGCTGTTATCTGTCCTCCTACCTGACCGACGAATCCCCTAATACCCGTGGTGCCTGTTCTCCCGCTAAAGCGGTACGTTGGGAAGAAACGGACCAGGGATTGGAGTCTCGCCTGAATGAAGTGTTGATTGACCGGTATGGTGAAGGTGAAAAGGCTGGATACCCTACGCTGTGTAAGGGACGCTTTGATGTGGAGGGGAACATTTACCACGCGATGGAAGAACCCACCAGTCTTAACACCCTTGATCTCATTCCAGAGCTGGAATCGATCGGCATCAGTGCGGTCAAAATCGAGGGTCGCCAGCGCAGTCCTGCCTATGTGGCACAAGTTGTCAGCATTTGGCGCAGCGCTTTGGATCGCGCCAAAGCGTCGGGCGCGTATTCAGTGCAGCCTGAGTGGAACAAAGGGCTGACCGATCTTTCCGAAGGTTCAACCACCACCATCGGTGCATACCACCGCAGCTGGCAGTAGGAGACGGCTCATGGATAATCAGATGCAACTGACACTGGGGCCAATGCTGTATTTCTGGCCAAAGCAGGACGTTTTTAACTTCTACGCTGAAATGGCTGAATCGCCGGTTGATACCATCTATCTGGGGGAAACTGTCTGTTCTAAACGTCGCCAGCTTAAACTGGATGACTGGCTGGGCTTGGCGCGGGAGCTGCAGGAATGTGGCAAACAAGTCGTACTATCGGGGCTTGCGTTACTTGAAGCCGAATCGGAGCTCAAAGCGCTGCGCAGAATCTGCAACAACGGTGATTATCAGGTGGAAGCCAATGATATGGCCGCCGTGCAGATGTTGAGTCAGCAGGGCGTGCCGTTCATCACCGGACCTTCGATTAATATCTACAATGTCCAGGTGCTGAAACGACTCTATCAAAGTGGTATGCGACGTTGGGTCATGCCTGTGGAACTGGGAGCTGAGACCCTGACCACACTGCTGCATCAGGCAGAACAGGATGGTTCGATGCCTGACCTGGAAACCGAAGTGTTTGCCTACGGCTGTTTACCGCTGGCATATGCGGCGCGCTGCTTTACGGCTCGTTATCGCAATGTGCCCAAGGACAACTGCGAGTTCTGCTGTATCGAATATCCGGATGGTTTGATGATGCGCTCACAGGAAGGTAAGGCGCTATTCACCATGAACGGTATCCAGACCTTGTCGGCTGAGCACTATAACCTGGAACACGAGCTGGATCGGATGCAGGCGATAGGCGTCAATAAAGTACGTGTCAGCCCGCAGCGTGAAGGATTAGGAGAGGTGATCGAGCGCTTTGCGGCACGCCTGCAAGGGGAATCGATCTCAGAGACTATCCACATAATCAGTCAGGACCAATGCAATGGCTACTGGTATGGTGAACCGGGGATTCAGTGGGTGGAGTGACGAATCCGCCTAGTAAAGATAAGCCGGTTATCATTTAGGGATTGGTCGGCTTTTTATATTTTGAATCTGCAGTAGACGATGAATTCTAATGTTAGGAGATATCTACTTACGGCACAGAGCGGACACTGGAAATGCCTTATTTAGAAGGCTCTAACACCTACTTGCAAATCAAATTTGTGGACCGTGACTCCAACATCATCAGGGATAGAAGAGAAATATAGTGTCGCTTTACTATTATTCACAACCTCCAACTTCAATTCATTTATGATGAAATCAAAAGCTTGGTTTCTGCTGATTTCATCTTTCATACGATCAGACACATACATAAACAAAATTTTGCTTTCACTTCCGTCACAAGCTACTGCAGCTTGATGCTCATTAACTCTGTTAATTACGGGTTTTATACACCATTTAAGGGCTTCATCCTTTCCATACCCATCAATCAGCGCATTC
>NZ_JBFGYC010000379.1:0-4076 GCF_041587635.1 Pontibacterium sp.
GTACCGGTTAGCTGAATGCTTGAGATACGCGGTAACATTAGCTGCTGTATGAATTTCCACGCGGGTGCATGGGAACGAGATAAAACCGCAGGTTGGATCGAGCAAAGCGATACCCAGAAAAGCCTAAGCGTTAGGACCTCCCCCAAGAAACTCAATCCTCGGGCCGTACACCTAGACCGCACCTGCTATTCTAAAAACAACAGTCGTCATAACTGGGACACCACTATGAAATTCCTGCTGGCTCTAATAGCAGTATTGATCATCGCCGCTCTGATCGGCTTAAGTGTCATGGGCATGATGTCTAAATCAGGCGGTGCACCGGGCTTAATCTCCGGCAAACTCAGCCAATGTCCTAAGCCACCCAACTGTGTCTGTACTGAATTCCAGATCGATGCAGAACACTACCTTCCTCCGGCTACGTACAGCAGCAACGAGATAAACACGGTACGCAAACAGGTACGATCGGCCATCAGCGTATCGGGGGGTGAGCTATTAAGAGAGCGGGATAACTACTTCGTGGCGACGTATACATCCGGCACATTTGGATTTGTAGATGACCTTGAAGTACGGATTGAACCGGATACTAAACAGATCCATATCCGCTCAGCATCAAGGGTCGGTTACAGTGATCTCGGCGCCAATCGTGAGCGGGCGAGCAAACTGAAATCATTGCTGGAAGAGCTTTAGAGCTTTAACGGCCACCGCTTAAATCGGAAGGCAGCCCGGAGACACGGGGAGAAACCGAATACAGGTTACTCCCCTCACCCCAACGTTATTTCTGTTCCTGCTTACGGCGGGCTTTCTCTTCCTGTGCTTTGATATATTCGCGGTCCATCGCGCCATACTGGCGTTCATACGCATCGGGGTCAGAACGCCACAAACGGTAGAGCTTTCGGTCATTGTTCGCCATCGGCGGCGGTGTTTCGCGATAGCGGCGGATAGCGTTCAGGGTCACCGGTGTAAAGACCAGCACAACAAACAACAGCACCAGCAGATATTTATACTCTTCAAACATTCAGGCCACTTCAATCAATTGTGTTTTATGCCGGTGGCCACAACCCTGTTACCCAACCCAGCTTTTTATTAATGGTAGCAACAATGCCAAGGTTACCAACGACAGCACTGTTGTAGAAAGAATAGTACTGGATGCTAGCTCTACCCGCCTCTCATATTGCTGTGCCAAAACGTACACCATCGATCCGGCGGGCAACGCGGCCAACAATACAGCCGATGCAGCCCAAAACGGGTCTAACCCCATGACCAGCACAATCCCCCAGGTCACCAGCGGTTGCACCAGCAGCTTCATGGCCGTCATCCAGCTTAACTGCAGCATATTACCCTTCAGCGAGAGGCCATACAAAGACAACCCCATCGCAAACAACGCAACAGGTGCTGCCGAAGGCGCAATCATATTGAGCAGGTTTTCAATCGGGACCGGTATGGTCAGCGAATAGTGTGACACCAGCATGCCCAATACCGGCGCTAGCATCACCGGGTTGGTCAGAAAGATACTTTTAAACAATCCAAACACCGAACGACGTTCCTGGCCCCCCGCGTCCAGATTAGCGCAGAACGCCAGCACAAAGATCATCACCATATTGGTGGTCAGCGTCACGATCACCACGGGCAAGGTACCTTTATCGCCAAACAGGAAATAAAACAGCGGGATACCCATGTAGACCGTGTTGCCCCAGCTCCCGATCAAACCAACAACGGCACTGTCCAGCGGGCCGGATATTTTCATCCAGCGAGTCCCCAGAAATGCGACCACAATCACTGCAGCGGTACCGGCAAAATACGCTGCAAGAAACGGCCAGTTGATAATATCGGCAATCGCGACACGCGCCGTCGAGGTAAAAAGCAGGGGAGGAATTGCGATGTAAAAAACGTACTGGTTCAGTGCTTTTGCAGCCCCCGCATCCAACAGCCCACTTTTGCGGCAGCTCCAGCCTAATGCCATCAAGGCAAATACCGGGATAACGGTTTCCAGTAACAGTTGCATCTATACTCTCCTGTCAGCGTTTCACTGACAAACTCAACCTGATAAAAAAAGGTTGAAGATTCTACCTTCCATCCCGGCAAGACACTATTGCTGAATAGGAATTTCACTGTTGCGGCTTTGAGGGGCGGAGATCAACCCTATGGGGGAGTGTAAGAAGAGGAGAAATGGGGCTGACAGATACTCAACCCCGCACAACATCGGTTAACCCATCGGGATACCGTTGACTGTAATCTGGCCTTTTACGATGTTGACCTCTGTGACAATCTTACCGCCCTCTTTCTTCACCAACCCTTGTTTAGCGAGCCGGTTAAGCTGATTGCGAGGCTGTTGATCAGGCAGTGCATTCACCAGCGACTCATCGACACTGAATTTAAAGTTACCGTCGAGTTTCGAGCGAATAGCATTAGGATCTTGCATACTTTGCATCAGATCAAACGCCGCCATCTGCACACTGCCATCGGCGACTAGAGCCCCTTTATCCGTCTGCACATCAAACGCATTCAGGTTCAGGTTGATACCCTGGGCTGTCAGTCCGCCCATCAACCCCATCATCACAAACGGGTTCTGGCGCTGAGCAGCGGGCATTTCATTGACCTGCTGAGTGAGTGTTTTGAACGCCGCATTATTGACATCAAACGTCATATCCAGCTTGGCACTACTGAGGTTAACTGGGGGGGCCTCTACCGCAGAACTAAGCTCCATGTCGCCCATGCTGTTTACAACATCCAGCAGCAAACGCTCTTCCTTTTCTGTCTGCCGTATCTCAAAGCCGAGGTCATTCAAAGTAACCTGCATCTGCTTATTCTGAGCATTGAACCAAAATTCACGCAACTTCATATCCGCTGTAAATTCAGCAAACAGGCCTTCCATGTACGATGAACCCGGTACCAGTGTGCCGCTTTGCGTCATCGTCACGCCGGACATTTTTAATACTTCTTCACCCGCAGAAGATACCGTCAGAGAACCCATCTGGCCTTCACCGGTTATCTGATCCCCGTCCAGCGAACCCTTGCTTTCCAATGCCCCTATAACTACTTCTGTATCCTTCTGTTTAATCGAGAAGGTATCCGTCATCAACGTATGATCAATCGCCAGCGTTTGATCGAAAGGGTTAAACGATGCATCCGCCAGAAATTGTATCGCCGGCTTAGCAGGATTGGCCTGAGTCGCCTTTATCTGATCCAGCAACTCACCCGGAGCGATCTGGGTAATATACTGAGCAGACAAAACACTGTTCTTCACTCTGATATCAAACGGAATACGTTCCAGCGAGAGGGCTTCGGTGATATCCGGATCCTGCAATACCAGCTCAAGACGATAGCTGTTTTCAATAAAACTACGCTCTGACTGCAACTCAACCTTCAACACACCCTGATAATTTGGTGCTTGGTTCACCTGATCAACAAAGGCAACCATCGACTCATGTGCCTGATCACCGGTGTATTTAATACTCGCTGCACCAGCTGCTGCAACACCGACTAATACCACGGGAATAACAACGTTCTTCATCCCTAAAAACTCCTGTGAATCTACTCCATTAATGATGCCACGCAGTCTAGCACAGATTGACAACCACACCGGGTCAGGCGGAATGAGACAAACGCCCTTCTTACAGGCACAAAAAAGCCGCACTAAATAGCGCGGCTTTTTTCGCAAGAGAACGACTTATTTTACGGAGCAAGTCAGTTCTTCTTCGATTTTCATCATGCCAGCTTCAACAGCTTCGATCGCTTTTGCGTCGTGGTCGTTTACTGGGCAGCCGCACTTGTGGTCACCGTTAGTAGCGTGCAAGCGAGCCTGTTCCAGGTGCCACTGAGCAACTTTCAGATGCTGATCTACATTCATCGTATTTTTTCCTTATCAAACCGCGAGTTTGTGAAATAATTCGCGCGAGACTTTACCACAGTTTTTTTAAAAGTTGTCCCAGATCAATGAAAAAAATCACACATGAAAATGAGATTTATTCTTAACAAAGAAACACCCACTTTCATCCTGTGTTTTTTGTTCTAATATCCATTTCATAACTTATGACCTTATAGGAAACCATCGATGGAAGACGTACTGCTTCAACTAC
>NZ_JBFGYC010000380.1:0-4019 GCF_041587635.1 Pontibacterium sp.
GGGGCCAATGTCAGATCACCCTCCGATTCTCTGGTATTACCCAATAGAGCTATGTGCTCATGAGCACATTCAGCGGCGGATATATGATGATTCTTTCTCAGAAACTTCATACTCTCGAAAACTTCACGGCTTCCTTGCCATTCGCCCCCAAGAACATTAAGCGCCAAGGGCAACACGTGACTCGTATTCGTTTTGCTTACCGCTGCATTCATCGCAGCTCTGGATGCATTGTGCCGAGGTCCCGGATGAATCACGCTAAGCAACAACGTATCAAATAAGCGACGCTGTGATTCATTGGGCAGTTCGCTTTGAAATAACAGAAATAGTACTTCAGAGAAGCTTTTATTATTTATAAGAGCAAGATGCTCATATCCATGGCAACGAGCTTCATCTACGTGATAAGGGTTATCGCTCGCAGGCATCTCTTTCCAGATTGCGGTTGACACTTTTTCGCAAAAAGCATCACCACGTTTTTTTACGTCTACCTTAGCCATAGAAGCTACTTTGCCCATCAATACCAATAGGGCACCGTATCTTTACGGTGTCCGACTTTAATTTTTACCAGAGTTAGAAGCTGTACTGTAACTCACCCCAGATACTACGACCTTCAAGAGGATAGTCACTTGGAATGACGCTGTTTGATGGCTCACGCGCATCCGTATCCAGTAGGTTTTTAACAATCAGTGACAATTTCAACCGGTCCTGATTAAAGCTACGTGACAATCGCGTATTAACCCAGTGATAGTCATCAATCTCCGCGCGGTTATCCCCAGTAATCCGACTCCGGGAACCCACCCAATAATGCTGTAAAGAGGCTTGCCAGTCTCGATTGAAACGATAGTTCAAATCCAAATAGGTTGTGTGCTCTGGAGCGTCAGCAACTTTTTCACCCGTATCCGCATCCTCAGAACGCTGCCACGCATAAGAAGCATTTACTTTCAGCTCCTCTGTTGCCTGCCAATCTAACTCGAGCTCTAGACCGTAACCGTCTTGGTTACGTGCGTTCTGATACTGTCGAGTATTCCCCTGAGCTACGATTGCTATAAGATCTGTAGCTTCATAAGTGAAGAGACTCAGATTAATACCCGTATCGAAATTGGGTCGATAATCAAACGCCAGTTCCCATGTCTCTATCTCTTCTGGATCCAGATTTGGATTTCCTAAAGCGGATGGGTTGTTCTGAAAGAATTGCTCAGCGAAAGAAGGAGCACGGAACGCCTCACCGTATAACAGCTTGGTTGTCAGGTTATGCAGCGGCTCCCAAACAAGCGCGAGTCGTGGGTTCGCCGTGTTTCCAAAGTCCTCAAAATGATCCCAGCGCATACCCGCAGTAAATGACCAATCGTTATTTAGCTGCCACTGATCTTGTGCAGATACAAAGTAGGAGCTGCGTCGATGGTCCTGAAGATATATATCAGGGGTTCCAGTAACGTTAGTGAGACCGCCATCCACAGTTGAAGACGCACCATCGATGACCCCTGGCCCGTAGTTTTTGTACTCTTCGGCCTCAATTTCACTCTCTGACCAGCCTGCAGCTATGCGGATAGAATGATCATTAAACCCACTATACAGCGCAGCAAATTCTGCATCATAGTTCACAGAAACTGCACGCGGATTACCTATATATCCGTCAGGAAATGAGACTAACCCGGCTACAGGCATGGAGAACGCATTTCCATCCGTACCAACTGGTAAAACCGAGCCTGCCGGGAATAAATACAGAAGAGAATCACTTTTACTGCGCTGATAAGAAAGATCAGCAGCAATCTTCAAGTCATCATTTAAATCTGTGTCATAACTCAAGTGCGTCAAGAACTGGGTTGCAACCTGAGATCCTTTCTTATCCAACGCTTTTGCCGCGCCCTGTCCGAGACCGCCACCATCCTGTTGCCAATACCAATTCTGCAATTTCCAGTTACCCGTACCTAAATCAAGATGCAGATTTGTGACATCGTAATGCGTGCTTAATGCACCTGGTGCCAGGGATGCATTGGTACCAAACATTTCATCCAAAGCTGTCTGCTGGTCCTGTGTGACAACACGACCATCATCACCATCCGAGCGCTGATGTTCCAGCGCAAAAGACACCGCTAACGCCTCAAGCTGAACGCCCTTGCGAACCCAGAAATCACGGCTATTAAAACTGCCAGAACGAACTCCTACCGCACCGCTTTCGTTTTCATCCGCCGATTTAGTAATAATATTGATCACACCGCTAAATGCATCTGCACCATATACAGCAGAGCCGGGACCACGAATCACTTCAATACGGCTGATGTTGCTC
This sequence comes from Pontibacterium sp., assembly GCF_041587635.1. Taxonomy (NCBI): domain Bacteria; kingdom Pseudomonadati; phylum Pseudomonadota; class Gammaproteobacteria; order Oceanospirillales; family Oceanospirillaceae; genus Pontibacterium; species Pontibacterium sp. The sequence continues at coordinate 2,285 of NZ_JBFGYC010000380.1, forward strand.
AGAGGCATCTGAAATGTCAGCGGCAGCCCCCCCATTCGTATAATCTTTAACCACAGCACCGTTCATCAACACCAATATCTGTGGATTAAATCCTGTCTGAATCCCTCGTACGGAATACACAGGATCAAGTCGACTTAGGTCCGACGGCATCACATGCAAACCTGGGATGCGTTCCAAAACCTCGTCGAGATGGGTGGCTCCCATCGCCTCAATCTGTTTACTCGAAATTACACTCGCAACAGAGGGCGCTTTACTGATCGGCGTACTCGTACCTGTCGCTATGCTAACAAGCTCATCCTGACCGTAGAAATCTGCAAACTCATCGCCATCCGTGAACTGGTTGTTACCGTCAGCCATCACTGCTGCGGTCCAGATAGTTGAGGTCAGAGCTAGAAAAGACAACTTTTTATGCATCATAATTTTTCCAGTTCTGTACTACTTAGTTTCTTGGAGAGCAGAGCCTCTGATGCCTGAACAACAGTTTCTGCTGGGACCACCAGCGGTAGCCTGAAAATAAATGTGGTGCCCTGGCCGGTTTCACTGAACACGTCCAGCGTGCCACCCATCATCTCCGTAAAATGCTTGGAAATTGCCAGCCCTAACCCCGTGCCACCATATTTCCGTTTTACACTGCCATCAATTTGTCGGAATTTATCGAAGATCAGCCCTTGCTGCTCCTTCGGAATACCGATACCTGTATCTGATACTTGCCAGATAACAAATCCATCCTCCACTGAGGTCGACAGTAAGACCGTGTCTTTTTCGGTAAATTTGCACGCATTAGAAAGCAGGTTCAGCAATACTTGCTGAGCTTTCTCAGTGTCGACCTGAAGTAAGCTATCTTCAGTAGGTAGATATACCTTGAACGTGTTCTGGCGCTTCGAAGCTAACGGTCGGATGACGGCCTCCGTTTCCTGTGTCAGTGCGTGTAAGCTGATCTCTTGTGGCATCAGCTCCATCTTGCCCGACTCGCACTTTGCCAGATCCAGAATCATATTGATCAACGCCAACAACCGGGTCGAAGCGCGCATCGCTTCGCGCAGATCCTCCACCGGCTCGTCCATCGCTTCATCTTCGAGCTCTTCAATCACCAGCTCGATATAACCCATCGTTGCCTGCAATGGTGTGCGTAGTTCATGGCTGATATTGGCCAAAAACTCAGACTGGGTGCGTACAGCGACTAGCGCCGTATCTCGGGCATGAGTAAGCTCTTTAGTCCGGATCGCCACTTCAGTTTCCAATCCGCTGTTAAGCTGTACCAGCTTATCTTCCTGCTGTTCCAATACCTTCATCATGGCGTTATAGCTTTCCGCCATTTGACGCACTTCCATCGGACCTTCGACATTCGCGTAGTTATGTTCTCCTGAAGTTCTCGCCTCATTCATGCTCTGCGACAAATTCAGTAGTGGGCGGGTAATACGTTTCAAACCCACACTTTGTAGCCATACGAGTAAGATCGCGAAGCCAAGACCAATCATCAGGTTATAGCTGAACAGATTGGTCGTCAGGACCTGCAACGAATCCTTGGATACATTAAGCATCACGTATCCCATCAACTCTTCCTGGCTACCACTGAGTTCAAACTCATCGTAACCATCTTGCTCTTCGCGTAGAAAGACCGGGGCCGTAATGATCCAATGATCACTACTGTCTGCAGCTAACACAGGGGCTGGATGTGCGAACCAGTCTTTCAACTGGTCTTTGTCCCAGGCAATTTCACCGCGTTGTTGCAGCA
>NZ_JBFGYC010000381.1:0-4018 GCF_041587635.1 Pontibacterium sp.
ACCAGCAAACCGCCCCCACACAGGGTTCCACTGATCTGACCAAAGGCATTAGGATTAAACCCATCCCAGGCATCAAAAATCAGCAGTTCGGTTTCACGACCGAGGTAACGATGCAGATCGCGGGAACCTACACCGGTGCTGCCCGCAGGCGCTTGCTGAGAGACCCAGAGGTACGTATCCGGCTCAGCGCACAACCAGTTTTGAATCTGTTCGGCCTGAGCGATCGTCCAGTCACGATCACCTGCCACAACCAGCAACTGGCGGTGATTATTGTGCCGGGCTCCTTCCAGCAATTGCACGACAGTTTCGCGCCGGGTCATTCTTACCTCCATAACTACCCAAATATCTACTCAAGCCGTCCCGGCGAACGCCCGTTCACGTCCAATATATAACACGACACGACTGCAAACTGATCACAGACAGCGTGCATTGTAGCTGAAATGCTCGCTGAGTAATTGACTCAGGACTATGCTGTAGGTACAGGGCTTAGCCTAAGGGGGTGCGATTGTCTGAAACGCTTTATCTGGTTCTTGATCAGGGCGGGCAAGCGAGCCGGGCACTGATTTTCAACGATTACGGGGAAAGTTTAGCTCAGTCCCGCGTTGAGCAAAAAACCGATATCGGTAATACCAGCCCCGATCCGAAATGGATTGTGGATTCTTTGCGTCGAGCCGCCACCAATGCCCTGCAACAGTTAACACCCCAGCAACGCTGCATACCGATGCGGGCCGCTCTAATTTGCCAGCGCTCTAGCTGTTTATGCTGGGATCGCATCTCTGGACAGCCCCTGACACCGTTGATCGGCTGGCAAGATAAAAGTGGCCAATACATCATCGACCAGCTTTATCACCACCATCGGGAGATTCAACGCATCTCCGGTTTAGTCGCTAACAGCCACAGCCCTGCCAGTAAGTGGGCCTATCTGCTATCCGCCAGTGCGATGATCGAAGCCCAAAGACGTTACCAGCTAGCCTGTGGCAGCCTCGCCTCATTTCTGATATTTCACCTGTGTCGCGAGCACCCCTTTTTAATCGATCGCGTCAATGCAGCCCGCACCCAGCTTTATTCGCTTGAAGCCCGCGACTGGAGCAATCCGTTACGTGCCTTGTTTGATATTCCTGCCGAATACCTGCCGGACATCCGTCCCAGCCTGTATCGCTATGGCACACTGGAATTAGCAGGGTTACGCATTCCACTGAAGCTGGTATGCGGAGATCAACCTTCCGCTTTGTTCAGTAACGGCTGGCCGAACCCCAGTGCCCTGTCGGTGAACATGGGAACAGGTGCATTTATCCAGATGCCACTGTTGGTCGAAGCACAGGAGCGCCCACAAACCCGGCTGCTCATAGCACCCGCGTACAGTGATTTGAACGATGAGTTACTGGTACTTGAAGGTACTGTGAATGGTGCTGCTACCGCATTAAATCTGACCAGTCTGCCGCTCGGATTAAACTATCATAATAGCGATAGCTGGCGGCAACGCTACCAACCGCTGCCCCTGTTTGTGAACGGCGTGGGAGGCTTGGGATCCCCGGATTGGTGCAGCGTGGAAAGTGGCTGGCAGGGTTTACCTCCCTTTGACCCAAAATCAAAAGTATTAGCGGTTGCTGAAAGCATCCTGTTTTTGATTCAACGGAATATCATCGCCATGCGTGATGTGGGTAGTTTTCCCACCAGTATCCATCTCAGTGGTGGACTGAGCCAACTCGACTGGATGGCGCAAGGATTGGCAAACCTGAGCGGACTCAATGTACACCGTATGACCGACCCGGAATCCTCATCCAGAGGGGCCGCCTGGTTGCTCAGTCGCAGTCCTGACTGGCGCCGGTCCGGAGAGCAGGTCTTTACTCCTGCGAAAAACAGTGCACTGCCCGCTCGCTTCCACAACTGGACACAGCTGCTTCATGCCGCCCTGTTAGCCGCGAGCAACCGCAGGTGAGCGGTATCCGCCACAGGGGTGCGTTTACCCAGCGTTCTGCTCAACTGTTTCATCAGCTGCGCCGCAGTCGCACGATAGTCCGTCAACTTACCGCCGTACAGAATTGCTAACGTGGGGTGCTTGGGATCATCGAATAGAAACTGGGTGTCACGGCTGCGAAAAAACGCCGCCCGATCGGAGCGGGGCAACACTCTTAATCCACAAAAACGGCCTTCGGGTCTCAACTGATGTTCTGGCAGATAAGTATCCAACGTCTGCTGTAGATATTGGACCTCTTCCCGCAGAGGTTCGACCTCTCCCGGATTGCCCTGATACACCTTTTCCGTTGTACCCACTAAGGTTTTATCTTGCCAGGGTAGAATAAACACCGCCCGGCCATCACTAGGCGCTTCCACGTAGAGGCACTGTTCACTCAACCCTGCTGGATATACCAAATGTGTACCTTGCACCAGATCAATCGTCAAAGGTCGCCAGCCCGCAGTTGGTGTTTCAATCTGGCTTAACACCTGGTTCACCCAAGGTCCCGTCGCATTCACCAATACCCGACAGCTGGCGCGTTTCTTTATCTCGGCCTCATAGAAGATCAGTTCGTAACCGGAATGAGATCGAGTAGCAGCGTCAAAACGTGCTGGACAGCACAAGATTGCGCCCAACGCCTGAGCAGACCGCCCCACTGCACAGGTCAAGGCCTGATCATCGGTCTGACCGTCGTAGTAACGAAATATATGCTGCAGCCCCTCTGTTTTCAGGCCCTTAATGTCTGCCCAACGCGTTTCGGGCAATTCAGAGTACAGACCTGTTTCACGCAACCCACTGAGCAGGTAATAGGCACGCAGTGCCCAGCGAATTTGAGCCGCGCTATAACGCCCGCCGTCATACACCGGAATATAAAAACTGCGTAATTTAACCAGTTCAGAGGCAAGCTCGAGCAGACGATCCCGCTCGTTCAGGCATCGCCGTACTAAACCCAGCTGTCCTGTTTGCAAATACCGTAACCCTCCATGGATCAACTTACTGGAACGGCTGGAAGTTGCCCCTCCCCACGCGTTCTCTTCAAGACATAAAACTGAATATCCGGCCGCTGCTGCAGCCTGAGCGATTCCAACGCCGTGAATCCCTCCGCCGATTATCGCAACATCGTAATCAGCCATAATGTCCACTCCACTCCGTTAGCAGATCACCACAACGATGGGTTTCCAGATAAGCCGCACCGCGCTTTAACCAATGCGTGGCCCGATGAACAGTATCGACTTCATATACCACAACGGGGATGCCCAACTGATCCAGATGCTGGCGATGCCTGACACGCCTTTTATTCACAAACAAAATATCAGGATGCAGCTGGCTTAGGGTTTCTTTGGTCGGTGGCCAGCGTCGAGTTACCAAACCGATTGATCCCCAGCGATCACGCGCTGCCGCCAATAAACTGGCATGAAAACTAATGAGGGTGGCTCTTGTTTCCAGGGGCCTCAGCACGGGTAATACCGCGTCAAGCACCGCTTCAATTCCAAAGTAGTCTATCGATTCCTCTTTGATTTCAACGAACAGAGACAGGGAGGGGTATAAAGTGGCCCATTCGATAACCGCTTCCAAATCAGGAATCGCCTCACCCACAAATAGATCACCCAACCGACCCGGTTCTGACGCAGAAAAGGCATTCAGCTGTGAGCGTGTGAGTTCTGTAATTTTGTGGTGCTCACCACAGACGCGTCGCAGATCAAGATCATGAAACAATACCGGTCGGTGATCAGCGGTAAGTTGAATATCAAACTCTAATCGCTCTACACCTGCATCCACAGCTTGTTGCAGAGCCAACAGAGTATTTTCAGGGTATCGACTTTGGAAACCTCGGTGGGCAACCAAGCGTTTTTTCAGCTGCGTTGCACGCATACCTTCACCTCCACACTTAGCCACTGGCCTTCACACAGTATGTTAAGACTAGCTGAAACCCTTTAAGCACGTCGGACGTTCCGGAGAGAGAATAACCGAGCAGTTTCTGATCGACATTTCTCTTTCACAAAAACAGTCTAAACTTAGCACTCATGGGCTTCGCAGATCCCACCCAATGCTGTCGCGGAG
>NZ_JBFGYC010000382.1:0-4007 GCF_041587635.1 Pontibacterium sp.
GAACTGGCGATGAGCTGTGACTTTATTCTTGCCGCCGACAACGCCGTGTTCGGTCAGCCGGAAGTGACCCTGGGTGTACCACCGGGCTTTGGTGGCAGCCAGCGCCTTCCGCGCCGCGTGGGTCCGGGCATGGCGGCTCAGCTACTGCTCACCGGCGAGAAGCTCAACGCGGAGCAGGCGCTGAACATCGGACTCTGCAATCAGGTCTATCCGGCTCAGCAGCTGCAGGAACGCGGTATCGATATGGCTATCACTATCGCCAACAACGCCCCGCAGGCGCTTTATCACTGCAAACGTCTGGTACAGGCCTCATCTGACCAGAGCATCGAAAACGGCTGCCGGATGGAGAGTGATCTCTTCGGCCTGAGCTTTGCGACTGAAGATCAAACTGAGGGTATGACTGCGTTCACCGAGCGCCGTAAAGCCCAATTTACCGGCGCCTGAGTACAGGCCCACTTAAAACAACGATAACGAGGGAAACAATAATGAATAACAGATCAGCCTTCGAGACGAATTTGGACAAAAACGCAGCAAACTTTGCGGCGCTGACCCCGATCAAATTTCTGGAACGCGCGGCTCAGGTGTATCCAAACCGTCCTGCGGTTGTGCATGGAGAGATTCGCCGCAACTGGTCAGAAACATTCAGTCGTTGTAAGAAGCTGGCCAGTGCCCTGAACGCCCACGGCGTTGAAAAAGGTGATGCGGTGTCCATTATGGCCCCAAACCTGCCGGAACACTTCGAAGCGCATTTTGCGGTACCGATGTGTGGCGCCGTGCTGAACTCCATCAATACCCGCCTCGATTCAGAAGTCGTTGCGTTCATCCTGAAACACGCCGGTTCTAAGGTGCTGATCACCGATAAAGAACTGAGCAAAGTGGTGAAAGGCGCGCTCGAACTGATGGATGAAAAACCGTACGTGATCGATATCGACGATCCGTACTGGACCGATGGCGAGCTGATCGGTGATACCGATTACGAAGCCTTCATCGCTAACGGTGATGAAGATTACGCCTATGCCCTGCCAGCGGATGAGTGGGAAGCGATCACTCTGAACTACACCTCCGGCACCACCGGTGACCCTAAAGGTGTGGTTTACCACCACCGTGGCGCGTACCTGAACGCCAACAGCAACGCCCTGTCATGGGCGATGGATCACCATCCGGTCTACCTGTGGACCCTGCCGATGTTCCACTGCAACGGCTGGTGCTTCCCATGGACGATTGCGGCGATGGCTGGTGTCAGCGTTTGCCTGCGTCATGTGCGCGCTGAAGATATCTTCAACATGATCAAGAAAGAAAAAGTCGGCTACTTCTGTGGTGCACCGATTGTCCTAAACATGCTGAACTCCGCCGATGACGCTTTGAAAGATGGCATCAACCATCAGGTGAAAGTGATGACCGCAGGTGCTGCGCCACCAGCCTCCGTCATCGAAGGCATGGAAAACCTGGGCATTAAAGTGACCCACGTGTACGGCCTGACTGAAACCTACGGTCCGTCTGTTGTTTGTGCATGGCACGACGAATGGAACGACAAAACCGCTGAAGAACAGGCGCGCCTGAAATCCCGTCAGGGTGTGCGCGCACCAATGCTGGACGATCTGATGGTCGCCGATCCGGTCACCATGGAACCTGTCCCACAGGACGGTAAAACCATGGGTGAAGTCTTTATGCGCGGCAACCTGGTGATGAAGGGTTACCTGAAAAACCCAACCACCACGGCTGATGCATTTGAAGGCGGCTGGTTCCACTCCGGTGATCTGGCGGTATGGCACGAAGACGGGTACATCGAGATTAAAGACCGCTCCAAAGACATCATCATCTCCGGTGGTGAAAACATCTCCAGTATCGAAGTGGAAGATGTGTTGTTCAGCCACCCGATGGTGCAGGAAGCTGCAGTTGTTGCGAAACGGGATGAGAAATGGGGCGAAACGCCGTGTGCTTTTGTTTCCCTGAAAGACAACGCAGATGCGGTCAGCGCAGAAGAGATCATCGCTTACTGCCGCGACAACATGGCCCACTTTAAAGCCCCTAAAACCGTCGTGTTCGGTGATATGCCAAAAACCAGCACCGGCAAGATTCAGAAGTTCCTGCTGCGTGATCGCGCAAACAACCCTGAATCTGAAGAGTAAAACCATCTTTGTCGCCGTGGGGGCTGACAGCGTCAACTTTGGTATGGCTACTCAAGCCGCTATCAACACCCACGGCAACAAAGGCACGAATACCGTAGTCACCCACGCTACAAGGAACGAGATACGTTTATGAGCACTTATACCGCCCCTTACGCGGATGCGAACTTTGTTATCAAAGAACTGGTTAAGTTCGATCAGTACTGCAGCGATGCCGGTCTGGAAGAGGTTAACAGCGAGCTGGCGTCAGTCATTATAGAAGAAGCGGGAAAACTGGCCGCCGATGTACTCGCGCCGCTGAACAGCACTGGCGATCAGAACGGCGCACGTCTGGAAGATAACAAGGTTCTGGAAACCAAAGGGTTTGCGGATGCCTATCAACAGTATGTCGACAACGGCTGGGCGACGCTGACCGGACCTGAAGAGTTTGGTGGTCAGGCGCTACCGAACGTTCTCGGTACCGCCGTCAACGAACTCTGGCACTCTGCCAACATGGGTTTTGCCCTCTGCCCGATGCTGAGTCAGGGTGCGGTTGAAGCCCTGATCGCCCACGGTAGCGATGAGCTGAAAGCGCAATACCTGCCACAGCTAATCAGCGGTGAATGGACCGGCACCATGAACCTGACAGAGCCGAATGCGGGCTCTGACCTGTCTGCGGTTGCGTCTAAAGCGATTCCGGACGGTGACAGCTACAAAATTACCGGCCAGAAGATCTTTATCACCTGGGGCGACCATCAGATGACCTCCAACGTGGTTCATCTGGTACTGGCCCGCCTGCCCGACGCACCTGCCGGTGTCAAAGGGATCTCCCTGTTTATCGTGCCGAAGTTCAAACTGGACGCCAACGGTGCACCGGGTGAGCTGAACGATGCGGTCTGTGTCTCACTGGAACACAAACTGGGTATCCACGGCAGCCCAACCTGCGTCATGAGCTTTGGTGACAACGGCGGTGCAGAAGGCTATCTGGTGGGTGAGGCCAACAAAGGTCTGATGTACATGTTCACCATGATGAACCACGCCCGCCAGTCTGTTGGCCTGCAGGGTTTGTCCATCTCTGAACGTGCCTATCAGCAGGCCGTTGAGTACGCCAAAGAGCGTATTCAGGGTACCCGTAAAGACGGTAGCAAAATGCCGATCATCGAACACGCGGATGTACGCCGTATGTTGCTGGCGATGAAGTCCGGCACTGAAGCGATGCGTGCCCTGGCCTATGTGGCTGCATCCGATGTGGATAAAGCCCACAGCGATGATGCTGAAGAAATACAGCACTACAAACCGCGTGTAGATCTGCTGACCCCGATCGTGAAAGGTTGGATGACCGAATTCGCGCAGGAACTGACCTCCCTGAACGTTCAGGTACACGGTGGCATGGGCTTCATCGAAGAAACCGGCGCTGCTCAGCACTATCGCGACGCCCGTATTCTTCCGATCTACGAAGGCACCACCGGCATTCAGGCGCTGGATTTCATCGGTCGTAAAATGCTGATGGATAAAGGCGCTGCGCTGGAAAGCCTGCAGACCGAGATGATGATTACCGTTAACGCCCTGTCTGCGGTTGATTCACCGGCGTTCGCCAAGATGAATCGCGAACTGCGCATGGCCGTCGAACGTTCGATGCAGGTACGCACCTGGTTGCTGGACAAATCAGCCAGTAACCCTGACCTGGCCGGTAGCGTCTGCTTCGACTTCCTGATGATGCACGGCTTCCTGTGCGGTGGTTGGTTGCTGGCGAAAAGTGCGCTGGCGGCTCACGAACAACTGGGTAACGGCGAATACGCGGATGAGTTCCTGCGTACCAAGCTGATTACCGCTGAATTTTATATCGACAATTACCTGCCGCGGGCAAACCGCCACGCCGACACGGTAATGACTGGTCTTTCC
>NZ_JBFGYC010000383.1:0-4000 GCF_041587635.1 Pontibacterium sp.
CCGCGATACCACTTAAACGCTGCGCTAATTGCTCTACGGCGATGACAGGTACAGGGCTCGGTTCAGCCCACTGCTCTAAGCTATCGATCAGGATCGCCGCCGCACCTTTTTCGATGGCGTCAGCAACAAAATTGATACCTTTATACTGCCCACCTGCGCGTGCACAGAACAGATCGCCTGCTACGATTTTCCGGCTGTCCTGACTGATACCCGTCACGACACATGCACCGGCTTCCGCATCAACAAGCTCCGGTAACAACTCCACCAATGATCGGCTTCGAATAGTCATCAGCGTTTTACAACCTGTTGTTCGGGGCGCACCAGGTTATCCGGCGGGATATTCAACATACGCAGCGTTCCACCCACAGTGCGGGAGAAAATCGGTGCCGCAACCTCTCCACCGTAGTGCTCCTGTCCTCTCGGATTATCGACCATCACGACGGTAACCACCTCGGGATTACTGGCCGGCGCAATGCCCGCAAAAAGAGAGATATACTGGTCGTCGATATATCCGTTATTACCAACTTTATGCACCGTTCCGGTCTTACCCGCGACCCTATAACCTGGAATGGCCGCCTGACGGCCCGTCCCTTTAATACTGATAACCGTTTCCATCATGCCCCGGATCGAGCGCGCGATCGGTGCCGGCATAACACGTACCGGCGGTAATGGTTTGTCGGTACGTAGCAAGCTGACAGGTGTCATCACTCCATCATTCGCTAATGGCAGATAAGATTGCGCCAGCTGCAGTGGCGTGACGGACAAACCATAGCCATAAGACAGCGTCGCACGCTGTAAGACCTGGCTATCCGCTAAGTAAGGCAGACGCCCGGAACGCTCCCCCGGAAAACCGATGCCTGTAGCATGCCCGATACCCACGTTCTGCAATAAATTATGCAAGCTACCCGGCTCCAGGCTCAGTGCTAACTTCACCGATCCCACATTGCTCGACTTTGTAATAATGCCGGTAATATCCAGCTCGCCATAATTGCGGTGATCCCGAATCGTTTTACCTTTCAAGCGCATATGACCGGGTGTTGTATCAATGACACTGCGCATACCATACTTCCCGCTCATCAGCGCAGCAGCAACGGTCATTGGCTTCATGGTTGAACCGGGTTCAAACAGATCGGTTACCGCCCGATTACGAATCGTCGACGACACACGGTCTGCCGGATTATTCGGGTTGTAGGATGGGTAATTCGCCATCGCTAATACTTCACCGGTTTTTGCATCCAACATCACCAGCGATGCCGCATCGGCACGATGAGCGGTTACCGCAGCTTTAAGTTCACGATACGCTAGGTACTGCAGTCGCATATCAATACTCAACTGCAGCGATTGACCTTGCTCTGCTGCACTTTCAGAACGGATATGCTTAACGGTACGCCCCAGCAAATCCTTCAAGACCAGCTGTTTACCGGGCTCAGAATGCAGCGCTTTTTCATACGACAGTTCCAGACCTTCCTGTCCCTTGCCATCACGATTGGTAAAACCAAGCAGATGACTGGCCACTTCGCCCGACGGATAAAACCGCTTGTAGTCACGTTCAACATGTATCCCTGGCACTTTCAGCTCACGAATACGTGCTGCTACCTGAGGTTCAACCTGACGCTTCAAATACATAAATCGCTTCGAACGTTTAGCTGAAACCTTCTTCACCAAGCGGTCTCGACTCGTGCCTAAATGGCGGGCAACTTTGCCTAGCGATACATGCTTGAGGTCTGCCATCTTAGGATCAACCCATACGGTCGCAACAGGCGCACTGACCGCCATCGGCTCCCCGTTGCGATCGGTAATCATGCCTCGATGCGCCGGTACCTGAATGACTCGCAGGCTTCGGGCATTACCCTGATTCTGCAGAAACTCCTGATCCTCGACATACAGCGTGACCAGCTTAAAGCCAATGCCACAGGTAATAGCAGCGAGAATCCCCAGCACAAGTGCCAGCCTCCACCCCTTACCGATCTGACTGCATGTCTGCTCTTCACTCATCGCGCACGAACTCTATCAGCGTTGGATCTGGCACTTTCATATTCAGCTTTTTAATCACCAGAGACTCAACCCGGTTATTTGCAGCCCAGGCACCCTGTTCCAGTAATAGCTGACCCCATTCAACCTGCAATTCGTCGTACTCACGCACGGTTACCTGGTGTTGATGAAACAGCTTTCGGTAATCGTGCGATGCAAAAATCACCATTAATGCTGACCCAACAACCATCAGCACCACGACCGCTAACATCAATGCCGGCTTTATCAGTTCTTCTGCACGATACAACCGTTCAGGTTGTACTTCTGGTTCACGCACTTTGCGGAACCGCTGCAACGCCAACATTTAGGCGATCTTATAAGCTGCACGCATGACGGCACTGCGCGCACGAGGGTTGTCAGACACCTCCTGCTTACCCGCCTTCACCGCTTTTCCCAGCCCTTTCAGGCGCTGATTCAGCATATCCTGAGTCACAGGAATCCCCGGTGGTAGGTGCTCGTCACCTTTGACGTATTTGCGGATAAAGCGTTTTACAATCCGGTCTTCTAACGAGTGGAAACTGATCACCACCAAACGCCCACCTTCAGCCAATACTTCAAGTGCCTGATCAAGACAGCGTTCAAGATCTTCCAGCTCACGATTTATATGAATTCTGATCCCCTGGAAGGCACGTGTCGCAGGATGTTTGCCTTTCTCCCACGCAGGATTGGCCTCAGCAATAATTTTCGCCAAACGTCCTGTTGTCACGATCGGAGACTCTGCCCTTTCAGCGACAATCGCTTTCGCCATGCGACGAGAGAAGCGCTCTTCGCCGTACAGATAGATAACATCCGCGATCTCTTTTTCTTCAGCGCGAGCCAACCATTCTGCTGCGCTCTCCCCTACCGCCGTATTCATACGCATATCTAACGGGCCGTCGTTGGAGAAACTAAAGCCACGATCGGGATCATCCAGCTGAGGCGAGGACACACCTAAGTCCAGGAGTACGCCATCAACCTTACCCATCATCCCTGCGTCAGTTACAAACTGCTCCATCTCTGCAAAGCTGCCGTGCGCAATGGAGAAACGAGGTTCGTCACCAAAGCGTTCTTTTGAATGCGCGATCGCCTGAGGGTCCTTATCGATACCCATCACCCGACCACCTTCAGACAGACGATCCAATACCAGCGCAGTGTGACCGCCGCGGCCAAAAGTACCGTCTACGTAAAACCCGTCGGGATCCTGCACCAGCAGGTCGACAGCTTCGTTGAGCAGTACCGTAATATGTTTAAATTCCTGCGCCATGATTCAGCATGATTCCGATTTAAAGTGACAGACTCTGCATCTCTTCAGGCATTTCAGCGCCTTCCGCAACTTGCAGATATTCATCGCGAGTCTCCGCCCAGCGGGACTCACTCCATATTTCAAATTTCCGCCCTTGGCCAAGAAGTACAATTTTCTTGTCGAGCCCCGCGTATTCACGCAACGGCGCAGGCAGCAACAGACGACCATTAGCATCCATATCCAGATCTGTTGCATGACCGATCAGTAAACGTTGAAGGCGACGGGCTACCGGATTTAAACTCGGCAGAGCTTCAATTTTCTTCTGAATCTCTTCCCACTCCTGAAGCGGATAAAGCAGTAAGCAGCGATCGTCAGGGTCAATCGTGGCAACCAGACACCCATCACAACACCCCGTGATTTGTTCACGGTAGCGCGCTGGAATCGCCATGCGTCCCTTTGCGTCCAGATTGATTGGATTCACGCCACGAAACATCTATTGCCTACCCAGCCACCAAATTTTCCCACTTTTATCCACTTTACCCCACTACACAACACTATAGAAATTAACCCCAGTAAATGCAAGGCGGCGATCGACCGGAAACCCGCGTAAAATCAGGCAATTATTAGATTGTTTAATAGTGGGAGAACAAGTAAAAACGGTGTGAATTTGAAGCCCTTGAAAACTAAGGAGTTAAAAGCACTTCACTGTGCGAACGCACTAAAAAGAGAGAGAAAACCTGAATAAAA
>NZ_JBFGYC010000384.1:0-3997 GCF_041587635.1 Pontibacterium sp.
CACCGGCGCGTAAAACACCCAGATATAACGCCAGTGCTTCACCGGATTTATCGACCTGAACGGCAACCCGATCGCCGGCCTGAAGCCCTGATGAGGCTAATAATGTGGCGTATTGTCCCGAACGTGCATGTAACTCGCCATAAGTCATAGAACTGTCAGTTTCGGGCATACGCAAGGCAGTGCGATCCGGATAAGGCGCAAAACGCTCATAAAATGCCTGGTATAAATTCATGCATCTTTCCTCTTGTATTTGTTTTCAATGCATTTTGATTGTAATTACTAATTACACTACAATGCAATTTCAATTGAAACTAAATATAAAGCCAATCAATCATGAGCATAATAAAAAGAAGAGTGTTGTATGAGGAAGTGGCAGAGATCCTTGCGAGGATGATCTATGAGAGCCGGTTAGAACCCGGTCAGTGGATCGATGAGATGAAACTCTGCGATGAACTGGGAATCAGCCGTACGCCGTTGCGCGAAGCACTTAAGGTGTTGGCATCTGACGGTTTGGTGGAGTTAGTACCACGCAAGGGCAGTTACGTAAAAAGCATCAGTCCAGAAGAGCTGGACGAACTGTTCCCGATCATGGCGTTGCTGGAAGGCTACTGCACTCAGCTGGTGGCGGAACGCGCCACTGCCAGTGAGTTACGTCGCTTACGCCACCTGCACGATTGTCTGGAAGAGAGCGCAGCCAAAGGCGATCTGGCCAGTTATTACGAGGAAAATATCGTTTTCCACGACGAGCTGAAAGCGGTCTCCGGTAATGAATGGTTGCAACGGATTACGCTTGATCTATCCCGTGTCATCCGTCTGGCCCGTCAGCAGCAACTGAAACTGCAGGGCCGCCTGCTCCATTCTCTGGAAGAGCACCGCAACATCATCACAGCAATTGAAGCGGGTGATGCCGCCGGTGCCAATCAAGCGATGCAGGTTCATCTGATGAATCAGTATGAAGCGCTGAAAGCCGCAATACTGGAGGACAGTGAACATGAAGTGGATTAACCGCCTGATCGATTCTGTAGCCACCCGGGGCCGCGAACTGTTACATGCAGAAGACCCATCCCGTTTTGATATGGCCTATTCGCTGCAGGAAGATTGCAGCGCGCTGTTGAATCAGCGCGGTGATGCGGTTGCATTGGCGATCGCTCAGCAGATTCTGGACCGCTATATACGCCTGACAACCGAAGAGAAACTGAGCTTCTTCCAGTATCTGGCACGTGACTTGTCACCGGATTATCAAGCGCTGGGGAAACATGCGCAGGCGATGGATACGCAACCGGATGCACACACCTATCGCCGCTTGTTGGCGTCCCTGCGTCAGGGGCGCTGGACATTGTTCGAGCTACTGAATATCCCCGGTGTTGGGACACAGGCGCTGGTACGGATGCGGGAAGATCTGCTCGATCATCTAGCGGATAATCCAGAGCTGAAAGCGGTCGATCTGGATCTTCAGACCATCCTGGAAGCCTGGTTTAACCGCGGATTTCTGGAGTTTCGAGAGATCAACTGGCACACTCCGGCCGATGTGCTGGAAAAACTGATTCGCTACGAAGCGGTTCACGAGATTCAGAACTGGCAGGATCTGAAACGGCGTCTGGCCTCTGACCGTGCCTGCTTCGCCTTCTTTCACCCGGCGTTGCCGGATGAACCCCTGATCTTTGTTCAGGTGGGTTATACCGACGCGGTGAGTACCGCTATTGATCCGTTTCTCGATCAGGATCAGCCGGAAGTGGATGCCGATCAGGCCAACACGGCGATCTTCTACTCCATCTCTAACTGTCAGAAAGGGTTGCGGGGGATCTCCTTTGGCAACTTTCTGATTAAGCAGGTGGTGCAGCATATTCAACAGAACCATCCGCATATCACTCAGTTCTCCACCTTGTCGCCAATTCCGGGACTAAGCCGGGCGCTGAATAGTGAAAAGTTGGATGAAACCCGGCTGGAGCAGTTGGCGGGCAATCAGCTGGGCGAGCTGAAAGAGCGCTATCAGGTCTCCAGTTTACGGGATCTGCTGCAACACAAAGCCGACAAACTCAGCGTGGATCATGCTCCCACTGTGCTGTTTATTGAAAAGCTGGGATTGGCGTATCTGACGGAAATTAAGCGGGAGAGTGAACCCTACGATCCGGTCGCGCGTTTCCATCTCAGCAACGGCGCTTCCATCTTCCGCATCAATGCGTTCGCCAATTGTCGCCCGTATGGACTGAAAAGCAGCTACGGTCTGATGGTGAATTACCTCTACGATCTTGGCCGGGTAGAGCAAAATCACGAGCAGTTTAAGCGTGACGGTACGATCGACGTCCACCGTGCGATGCGCAAAAAGCTGGGGTAACGGGATGCAACTGGCAGCGTCAAACCTGACACGCGCCGCTCAGCTGGCAGATCGGTTGCAGAGCCTTGAGGCGAAGCAACTGAATCCGCGTTCGGCAAGTTGGCTAGGGATGAGTGAGGGTGATCAACCGCAACGTATCGCCGTTTGGGCCAATCGGCCCGAGCATAGAGCGGGCAGTATCGATGGAGCGCTGGGAGACGAATTACTGGCCTTTCTGGCTGATGCGGAAGCCGCGAAGGTTGATCGTATTGTCCTGTGTCTCGATTCTGCTGGCGTGTCGTTGAAGGACGACTGGCAGGGGATGCAACGCTGCGCCGCTGCGATCAAAGCCCTGCACCGGCTGAATATTCATACCCGGATAGTGACCGTCGCCGTACTGGGTGAAAAGGTGGGGTGTTTTGGCGGTGCCCTGCTTATTGCCGGGGCCTGTCAGTATCAGCTGGGTTCAGTCAATGGTCAGTATGGGGTTTCCGGCAGCCGGGTCATTGCACAGTTAACCGGCGAAAAACTCAGCCAGACTCCGTTTTATTACAGCGCCGTATATCGTTTGTTGAATGCTGAACTGTCGGCATTGCTGCCGGACGATCCGATGCAGGTCATGAATCTGTTGCTGAGATTGCCGGTGAATCCAATAACCCTGCTAGGTTTGCGTCAGCGTTTGGATGATTTACTGCAAAAAAGTGCAGAAGATCATGCCGCACTGATCGATTCAGGGCTATTTTCTGCGGGCGTGACGCTGGCTGATGCGGAGCAAACTGACGCGCTGGGCTTTGCTGGAACGCAAGCGCTGGGCTGTGATGAGCTGCTGGCATTTTGTGATCAGTTACTGTCCCGACAGGAGGCCAATGAGACATTGCCAGCGCTGTCAGGTGATGCGGTTCAGCAGTTTAGTCTGCTCAACGAACAGCGGGGATTCTCTGCTTGTCTGAGTTTGACCGCTGCGATTCTACGGTACGCTGCGGAGCGTCAGCCCCCGTTAACCGTGAAGGTTGAGCAGGTTGGTAGTGGGGCAACCTTTATTGCGATGTCCCTGATGGCCGATGAATTAGTGCTGGAAAAGCACGTCAGAATCTACTCCCTGCCGCCGACAGTGATTGAGCAGTTTACCGGGAAGCTTGCTACGGAGTGTTGTCACGGGGTGGATTGGCAGGCCGAGAAGAGGGTACAGGCTAGGGTTTAAGGACTGCCTAAGAGTGGGATTGTTGTATATAATTGCGATTGCTTATCAATTGAATTCTTCATATTGATCTAAAGCAAGGGCGGCTTATAATGGCGCCCGTATACTTATACTCCCAATATAAATCCCATCTTCATCCTGCGCTCCATGTGTTCCAGTGCGGCTCTGATATAAAAGAACTTACGAATGGCAGATATTAATCTATATAAAAGCTGGCATCTTGCGCGTACCGAGCATGATGCATACACAACCGAGTTTGAATGGGCGCTACTGCGTTTTCACGAAGCATTTCAGCGCTTTTGCCTGCAGGTTGGCAGCACTTCCGGATTAAGTAACCTGACCTATCATGAGCTGATTATTCTGCATGTTATCCGCATGCAGGACCGGCCGAAACCGGTGACTATTATTGCGCGACTGCTGAACCGGGACGATATCCCGAACATTCAGTACAGCCTGCGTAAGCTGGTAAATCTGGAACTGATTGA
>NZ_JBFGYC010000385.1:0-3995 GCF_041587635.1 Pontibacterium sp.
AGCATTGACCACCAAAGTACTTCAACCAATCATCATGGCATTTTTGAGGGCAAGCATGCAGAAATGATCAACTGCAACGAGCAGATTGCTGAAACGCTTGCCAGCTTCGGTCTAAAAACCCTAAATAACGCACCAATATCTACAGACGACTTAGATGCACTGAAAGAAAAGCTCCAACAAACGTCTGCAGACTTATTGATCCTTCAGGACTCAACCTCGGACCAACACAGTCTTCTCAACCTTATCAATACGTTTCATCCTAGCGTTGTAGGTGAAAAGCAAACTCCAATGCTAATACTTACCAGTACCAATAACGCGAAGGCTGTAAACAACCAATCCGAAAGCCCACAAGTACGTGCTCTTTCTTCCCTCGTAACACCCTCGAGCATCTTTGACGCACTCGCTGAAATAATGGACCTCGTACGACTTTGCGATACGCAAAACAAAACAGAGGACCTCTCTCGACAAGGGATTGACCGCTTGCTGGGCGCACACGTGTTGTTGGCAGAGGACAATGCCATAAACACAGAAGTTGCACGTAATATGCTGGAGCGATTAGGCGTTAACGTTACGACCGCTGAGAATGGCGCTGAAGCAGTTAACAAGCTACAGAATCAAACCGTGGACCTCGTGCTCATGGACATACAGATGCCCGTGATGGACGGCTATCAAGCCACTCAGCAGATCCGAAAAATGCCTCAGCATAGTGACCTACCTATCATTGCGCTGACCGCACACGCCATGAAAGGGGACCGCGAGAAGAGCCTGAAAGCGAATATGAACGGCCATTTAACCAAGCCGATTGATCCTGAAGAACTCTACACTGAGTTAATTCGATGGATTGACCCTAAACCTGAACGCTCTTCTGCTAAGACAGAGGACGCAATGAGGTTTTCTGAGTCAACCCCCTATCTTCTGCCTACAGAGCTTCCCGGCATTGATATCGACTCGGCTCTCAAACGCCTTTCGAACGACAAAGCACTCTACGGATCTCTACTGACGCGATTTTTTCAAGAACAATCCTCCACACCGCACGTCTTACAGGATCTGATGCAAAAAGGTGATTTGGACTCGGCCTATGCGTTGGCACATAAAATTAAAGGCGCTGCAGGCAATCTAGGCATGAAGAATGTGCAGGGCTGCGCCACAGCTTTAGAGCATGCTCTTAAGCTGGATAATACTGAGCACGTTGACGTTGTACGTGAGTTTGAGGCTGCGCTACAGGAAGTACTTTTGGCCATTTCTCAGATGCTGGAAACCAATACGGCAAGCACACCTGGTAACATTAATGAAATTGAGACCGACAAGGTACAAAGCCTTATTGATACGTTACTTCCGCTTCTTAACAGCGGCGATATTGCCTCACTAGAACAAAGTGACAACCTGTTAAATCAACTCAAAGACACTCAATATGAATCACTTGCCAGTGATGTACGAAAATATACGCACAACTTTGAGTTCGAACAGGCCGCCAGCCAGCTTGGTGAGTTGCACCTCGGGTTAGAATAACCCTGCCGCGTCACACAATATTACATCAATCGCTGGCAATGCCATCTTGAGTCTCGATACAAAGGACCTGTATCAGGCTTTGCTGTAAAACAGCCCGATGGAAGGATGAAGTCATCCTAGGTTTAATCCTGGTTGATAGAAAGGGCTTTGAGCTTAGGGAAATCTATCGGTCTCCCCTTATTCTCCTTGCATCAAGTGCTGCAACATAATGTTTATCTGTTCAGCGGCGATATCAAATTCGAAGTTCTGAATGCTATGACCAAGAACAGAACCCATATCTGTCGCCAAATACCCACCCGCTTGCCCAGATAACGCTGAAAACTGCTCAACAGCCGCACTATCACCACACTGAACCAATGCTAACAGCTCACTCAGACCCGCTACCAATACCGCTTTATCGGTCTCGTCAGAGCGCGGTATCTCCTCCTTTTTATCCCGTCGCGTCAGATCATCAACGCGCTTGATCAGTTGTTCCATTGTTATGGCAGATCTACTAACGAGCTCTTTCAGCTTAGGTGTCGCCTGCATTGCCTGTACTTCAATTTGTTCCATAAGATGGTGCAACGCCATCGCCCCAAGCGTACCGGATACACCTTTTATATTGTGGACCAACTCACCCAACCCAACAAAATCGCGTTGTCTGTATAGCACTTGCAGACGTTCAGCCACATCGCCTTCTCGTCCTAAAAAGCTCTGTAACAGCGAACGGTAAAGCTCTTCATTACCAGATAAGCGATACAGTCCCTGCTCATAATCTAACACCACAGGTGAGACTGACGCAGTCTCCTGCCCCCCTCCGGGAGACACTCTATGTTGTTTAGCGTCCTCCTTTACATGAGGGGCGGGAATCCACTTGCGCAAGGTTTTCACGAGTTCATCCGGATCAATGGGCTTGGATATATGATCGTTCATCCCACATTTAAAGCTTCGCTCTAAATCAGACGCCAGTGCGTTGGCGGTCAATGCTATCACTGGTAGGTCTTTGAATCTGCTCTGGCCACGAATCGCTGTCGCGGCAGCATATCCATCCATCACGGGCATCTGTACATCCATCAACACGACATCAACACGATGCTGTTCAAGATAATCCAGCGCCACCCGGCCATTTTCTGCTTCCCCGACCTGAGCACCAAAATGCTCAAGCATAGCTCGAGCAATTTCCATATTGATGAGATTGTCTTCCACAAGTAGAACCCGGACACCTCCTAGCAAACAATCTTGTTCTGCTGAAGCGATATCAGTTTTTTTGTTCTTACCAATGCTTAGCAACTCACCCACTGCCTGCAATAACGACGAACGTGTGTCCAATGTGTTGACGCTACGTATCGCAACACCAACAGGCTCTGATACCGGCAGAGTAGATTCAGGATCCAGTAACAATATCCGTAAAGGTTTAGCCTGCTCTGAATTCAGCAGGCTAAACTCAATGGAATCATGATGTTCTGGCAGACTCTCCAAGAACAGAAGGTCTGGGGAATAAGAATGCAGGAGGCTCTTTAATCCCTGTATCGGATTTATGACTGTATGATTTTCCACCTTCAGCCCCAGATGATGCAATTTATCCTGAAGAGGATCGGATAAATTGATACCCGCCAAACACATATCACTGAAAGCACCAGCACTCTCAAGCTCAGACGTTGGTTTCAGCGGCAACCGGACGCAAAAACACGTGCCTTTATTTGGCTGACTTTCAACACTGATCGTCCCGGACATCAACTCAACGAGCTGCTTGGAAATCGCTAACCCCAGTCCGGTACCGCCAAATTTACGCGTAATGCTTTCATCCACTTGTGTAAACGGTTCGAAAAGGTGATCAACCGCGCCAGCGGCCATGCCGATCCCCGTGTCTTTCACTCGGAACTCGAGATACCGCTTCCCTCCAGCTTCAACCAAAGGGGGGATGAGCACGCTAACTTCACCATGGTGAGTAAACTTGATCGCATTACTAAGCAGGTTGGTTAATACCTGCTGAATGCGTAGTGCATCGCCCAAATGACAATCAGGTAGGCTGAAATCGCGACTGACACTAAGCTTTATTCGCTTTCGCTCCGCTTCATACTGGTTAACCGTATATATCTGCTGAAGCAGCTCATCAAGGCTGTACTCATGTTCATCTATCAGGAGCTGACCTGCCTCCACCTTAGAGAAGTCGAGAATATCATTAATAATCCCTAAAAGGCTTTTCGCAGACAGGTGCAGTTTTTCTAGTCGATCCCGCTGATACGGTGACAGCTCTGATTGAAGCACCAGATAGGCCATGCCGATAATCGCATTCATCGGGGTGCGAATTTCATGACTCATATTGGCAAGAAATGCACTTTTATGGGCACTGGCTTCTTCAGCAAAACTGAGCGCTTGCTGAAGCTCTAAGGTGCGCTCACGGACAAGCGCCTCTTGATCAATCAACAGCTTACGGAGACTGGTATTGGCATCAAACAACTCTGATGCTTTACCTTCTAATAACGCCTCAGCCGCTTTGCGCGCAG
>NZ_JBFGYC010000386.1:0-3973 GCF_041587635.1 Pontibacterium sp.
CCACCGAGTAACATTATACAAATCCAGATCTTAAGGAGCTTGGTAAACATGTTGGTCTCCACATATAAAAGACACGCGTATCCGAACCGGTACAACACCGTGCATTTCTATTCATTATTGGTAGTAATAGTAAGGCAGAGACTGTGCCAGAAATAATTTCGGCCCAATTATCAGATAGATAAAAACCATCTATGAACCTATCGTCACAGATGTGTATACAGAGACTTACACTTAAATCACCCAGTATGAGGATACGGGCTAACCCGCGACAGATTATCCGCTAATGCATTGAGATCTTGAGAGTAGAGTGGTTATCAAACAGCCAGCCAAAGACAGGCTCGAATATCCTTAACCATAAGAACCGCATCCGCGTAGCCGCCCTACCGGACAGAGAGAATATCCTCCCGCTTCAGCCAACTTGCTGCAGATATAATCAGCTACGCCAACGGACGAGATACTGTACAACACCGTGATCGAGGCCCTGCCTGTTTGAATGGTCGGCCAAACACGACAGACACTCACAGTCCCTTTATCCGCTTCTGACACAAAGATATTTCGACGGCACAGTCAGGATAACTGGAACATAGTGCAACGGGAATATTATGCAAATACGTTTTGATTTGAACCCTGAGAGTACAAAAACAACGCTTAGCCGAACAAAGCAGGCTTATGAGGATAAGGAAAAAAAGGCGGAGGCCCGAACCTCCGCCCAAACGCGGTTCCGACAGGATTAAACCACGGACAGAAGGCGTTACTCACCAAGAGAAACGAATAACGCCTGAGGACGAAACCCTGCTACAGCCCCTAAGCCTTATGCAGCAGAATTCCAGGGTACGTATGTGTTGAAAATTGAAGGCAGGCAGCACAGCGAACCTGGCGTTCACTCCACTGCCCTGAACGTGCCGGTTACAGCAGGTTCGTTTTGTAATCCACGATGAAGCGGATGTCGTTGATACGCGGTACAACTGCATCGTCGCCATCAACATTAGCTACACGCAGACGCAGGTTCAGGCCTTTCGCCGCGCCGTCCTGCAGGGTGTATTTCACGTCGACGTTGGTTTCATGACGCTGACCGTCATCACCACCGGCATGGTCGATATCCCAGCTTTCAGTGTGACGTGCCATCAGGTGCAGACCCGGAATGCCCGGTACGTCATAGTCGATACGTGCCTGCAAAGACTGTTCGTCTTTAGCGTTGAAATCCAGCAGCTGTACAGCACCCCAAGTGAAGAACTGGGTGTTATCCGCGCCGCCCCATTTCTGATCGTAAGCATCGCTGCCGCCAACCGTCTGGTACGCGATGGTGTACGCTAGGTTGCCCTGAGACAGACGTGCCGTCAGACCGGTCAGGTTACTGTCGTAATCGCGGCCGTACAGGTCGCCATCGTCTTCACCACGCATGTGGGTCAGGTCCAGCATCAGATCGTAGTCACCCACTTTTGTTGGGTAGGCGAAGTTGAAGTACGCCTGCTTCTGGTAATCATCCGCCACACCGTACTGGATGTGCGTGCTCAGACCGTTCGCAAATTTGTAAGAACCACCGATGGACGCAACGTCGTAGTCTTCGCCGTTTGCGCTGTACGCTTCGAAGTCTTCGTCGTTGTTCATGGACGCTTTGTCGGAGTAGATACCGTAGATCTCACCGCCTTCAAAGCTAGCCGTTGCATGGATCGCCTGCGTGCTTGGTGCAGAGATACGGGAGGTCAGATCATTCAGCAACGGGGTCATCAGAATCATACGACCGGCACGGATGTTCAGGTTATCCGTTGGTTTGATCTTGATGTACGCCTGTTCCAGGGTGGTGTAACCATCACCACGGGTGGTCAGCACGTCAGAAGAGTTGACAGTTTTGTCCCCTTCCAGCTTAGCCACGTGAACAACAGAAGCGTCTACGCCGATCATGTCGTTCCAGAATGGCGACAGGAATTCGGCACGGAACGCCTGACCCGCTGCGATGGTATCCGGGATACCCGCATCAAAATCACGGTTCATGTAGAAGGTACGCAGGCCCAGGTTCACCTGCATCTGGTCATCAGCTTCTGCTGCAATTGCCTGACCGGTAGAGATAGCACTCAGAGCCGCCATAGCCACGGCGAGTTTGTTGAACTTCATGTCGATTTCCTGATAGTTATTTTTATACGTTTCGTCTTTTGTTTACGATCAATCAGAGAGCCGCTGACTGATCGCAAAACATGGATTTGCACAGACAAATCTTGAGCGTGATTGAGTCTTCATATACAACGATATCGTCACCGTCGCATAGCAGTTCCATGAGGCGGCTCAATTTAGATAAATGAAACAGCGATAGATAGAATATATTTTCGACCAACCCCATCTAAAAAACTGATAATCTATTTAGACACTGCGATTTTAAACGGGAGAAATAGAGTGCGTTTGGATATCGAAGCGCTGCGCGTTCTGGATGTTGTCATTGAAGAGGGTAGCTTTGCGAAGGCCGCTGCCCGCCTGCATAAAGCCCAGTCAGCGATCAGCTATCAGATCAAAAAGCTCGAAGATCAGCTTGATGTCGCCATCTTCGATCGCAGCAGTTATCGCGCGGAACTGACACCGAAGGGAAAAGCACTTTGGGTAGAGGGACGACGTTTGCTGCAACAGGCTGAGCGCATTGAGAAGCTGGCTGATCATTATTCCGAAGGCTGGGAGCCTCACTTTGATCTGGTCGTCGATGCGTCTCTGCCTATGGAACCGGTCATGAAAGCGATGAAGGTGCTGGTCGATCGCGAAATCCCGACCAAGATTCAGGTCAAAGTGGAAGCGATGCGGGGCGTACAGAAACGCTTCGAACAGGACAAAGCGCACATGATGCTGGTGAAAGACTATCATCCCAGCCCTCATCTGAAACCGGTACCACTGCCCGAAGTGACCTTTGTTCTGGTGGCATCCTGCGATCACGCGCTGGCGACCCGGGAACGGATCGACCTGAATCAGTTACTCGAACATGTGGAGCTGACCATTCACGATTCAAGCGAAGAATCGACAGACAGGCTGGATGAGCATCAGTTTGGCGGCGACCGGGTGTTCTTTATGCACGGTTTTGTGAGTAAGAAATCCGGTTTAAAGATGGGATTAGGGTTTGGCTGGATGCCGGAGTTCCTGATTCGGGAAGAACTGATATCCGGCGAACTGGTTGAGCTGGACTACGAGGGAGGCTCCCGCTCCTCGTTCACCCCACTGCTGGTCTACCCTACAGATCAGCCACTGGGCAAAGCAGGCGAATTGATTCTGAAGCAGATCCTGTCAGAGTTTGCGACCTTCAAACCCTGACAGCAGATCAAACGCGTGACCCACTCAACACATTCCCAGTAAAGTGCGTAACCATTTCGTGTTCAGGTATGGGCTTACTATAGAGGAAGCCCTGCGCGATATCGCAACCCTCCTCTCGCAAGAATGCAGCCTGCGCTTCGGTTTCCACCCCTTCGCCAACCACCGTCAAGTTCAGGCTCCGTGCCAAAGCAATCACCGCCCGGGCGATCTCCATATCACTCTGACTTTCAGGTATATCCTGAACGAACGAGCGATCGATCTTCAGCTTATTGATCGGTAAACGTTTCAGGTAGCTCAATGAGGAATAACCGGTCCCAAAGTCATCAATGGCGATCTCAATCCCTTCATCCATAAAACGCTGCAATACCCTAGCTGCCGCATTGGGATCATGCATCAAAGTCCCTTCGGTAATCTCTAGCTCGATGTGCTCTGCCGGAACGTTAAACTCTTTCAGCACATTAAAGACCTGTTCACTGAGATGTTCATGCCTAAGCTGTTTACTGGACAGGTTAATATTGACCGCCATCCGGTTAAGATCTAACCCCGCATCCATCCAGCTGCGTAATGTCCTGCACGCTCGGCGCAATACCCATTCACCCACCGGTACAATCAATCCTGTCTCTTCCGCCAGTGGGATGAACTCTTCCGGACACAACAAACCCAGTTCTGGATGCTGCCAGCGGATCAG
>NZ_JBFGYC010000387.1:0-3971 GCF_041587635.1 Pontibacterium sp.
ACACTGATATTGGCTGGGCGAGAGCGAGGTTAACTGCTTTAGCAGTTGGTGAAACGCTGACGTATTCATGGAATGCCATCCTCAAACATCATACTTATATTTAAGAATGGCAGGTTTACAACAGTTTACTCAGACATAGCCTTTTTTATGCCTGATAAAAGCCGCCATACAGACTAATCGCAACACGCGCCAACGCCCGGCATTTAAAATAGGTTCCATCATCCAAAAACGCTCATAACACACCGACTTTCACACCGATCAAATATATAGAGAGAATCACCAGAAAAGCGATAGAAATTGGTACAAAGGAACACTTAAACCGCCAGTTCAGCCCATAAGACTTTATACGTAAAACCCACTCCAACACCCTATATATCTATTATTATTCAATGAGTTATATAATGTTTGAGGTTTACCAAACTTTAAGTATGCACAGCTTGATGTAACAGAGACTCCCTCTCTGTTAATTTGATTTGGTGTCTCGCTGGAAACACAAAAAAACCAGTGAAAAAACAAAAATTACAAAGAGTTAACAGACATGTTGAATTTTCTCGGAAAGTTTAAAAAACAGATCGTAACGGGCTCTCTCGCTGCTGCATTGACCATTGGTTCAGTCGCTACCTCTACAGCACAGGCTGCTGAACATAACTGGCGTTTTGCCAACCTGTACACACGTGGTACTGCTTTTGGTGAAGTGTATGGCAATCTGGCGAAGAACATCGAAGAGATGTCTGGCGGCCGCATCAAAGTGAAAATGATGTATGCCGGTGAAGGCGTCGATACCAAAGGTATTCTGGGTGCCGTCAAAACGGGCCTGATCACCATGGGTGCAACCTTTCAGCCAATGAATGCCGGTGAACTGCCAGCAGGTATTGTTGAAGTGGGTCTGCCTGGTGGTACATCCGATGTCGCAGAACTCAGCACTCTGTTCCATGAAAAAGGCTGGGGTGAAGTACTGACCAAAGCGTATGGCGAACAAGGTCTGGTTTGGTTGGACCCTTACATTCAGCCACCGGTTTACCTGCTGACCAAAAAGCCAATCAACACCATTGCAGACTTTGAAGGCCTGAAACTGCGTGCGCCGGGTGCATACGGTAAATTCGTACGCGAACTGGGTGCATCTCCTGTATCCCTGACGTGGAGCGAAATCTACACCGGTCTGGCAACAGGCGTTATCGACGGTTCTATCGGTTCTAACCTGATCGACCACCGCGATGGTAACCACGTTGAGGTTGCTAAATACATGTACCGCTTGCCACTGGCAGGTGCACAGGTACTGCCTGTATTCGTTAACCAGAAAGCATGGAACAAACTGCCTGCTGACCTGAAAGCGATCGTTAAGGCTGCGACATCTGTACACGCTCGCGAACAGATGACTAAATCCCGCCTGTGGGAAGCTCAGGCTGTTGCAGATATGGAAGCGAAAGGCATGAAGTGGAGCCCTGCGCCAAGCGATACTGACAAAGCACAGTGGAGCAAAGCCGGTGAATCCCTGTGGGCTGAGTACGCTAAAGAGGACAAATTCAGTAAAGAGCTGATTGACCTGTTAGGCGCGAAGTAATCTCTCCCAGAGAGTAAAGAAGAAGCTTCTGGCCCAGGTCAGAAGCTTCTTCGTCTCAGCTAAAGCATCATCGGCTGGGGTCCAATACATCGTTAAAGGATGTACTCTTTTCATCCCGCTCCCCTCAAGACTGTACTATCATGTTCGCTACCTTTCTTGGGGCTTACTGCTCAAGTGTTGAGTTTCTGGTATCACTGATCGGACGCAGCATCTCTATTCTGATGCCACTGATTGCGTTTGTTGTCGCATTCGAAGTATTTTCACGTTACTTCCTGAATGCACCCACTATCTGGGCTTACGATCTTTCACTTTTCTTCTCGTCGTATCTGGCTGCTCTTGGCGGTGCATATGCACAACAGAAGCAAGCGCATATTAATGTCGATATTTTGTATATCTCTGTATCGGCCAACGTGAAACGTATTTTTCACCTGCTCTCTGGCAGCTTAGCGATATTCTTCATGGCGATTATTATTTTGGTCTCCTACCAGAAGTTCGGCGAAGCCATGCAGTTTAATTACCGTCGCATGAGCGAATGGGCACCTCCGATGCACCACTTCTGGATCATGCTTATGGTGGCTGCTTCACTGATCGTCCTGCAAATCTCCAGCGATATGTTCAAAGACATCTATCACTTAATCACCGGACAAGACCTGCTCCCAACGGAAGAAGAAGATCTGGAGGACGCACATGGAAATTGAACTGCTCACAGGTATTCTTTTACTCTGTATATTAATCTCATTTGCAATCGGTACCCCGGTAGGTCTCGCACTCGGCGGGATTGCTATGATCGTTGGATATGCAACGTGGGGGGAAGGCATTTTCAGCATCCTGCCCAGTTCATTTGAATCCATCCTGTTCAGCTTTATATTGCTGGCGATCCCACTCTACATATACATGGGTCAGCTACTGACACGCTCGGGCATTGGCGATGCCATGTTTAATGCCAGCCAGATCATCATTGGCCGTGTTCCCGGCTCACTCGCGATCAGCGTGGTGGGGGTGTGCTCAATGATTGGCGCCATGGTCGGCATTATCGGTGCGGGCATCATGACCTCCGGCAGCATTGCGCTCAAACCGATGCTCGAACGTGGTTACGATCGACGTTTAGCACTCGGCGTTATCATGGCTGGTGGCGGATTGGGTATTCTGATCCCGCCAAGTGTCCCAATGATCATGTTTGCCGCATCCACCCAGAACTCCGTGGGCAAGATGTTTATTGCGGCACTGGTACCGGCGACCATCACGATTTTTATGCTCGTGACCTATATCGTTATCAGCTGCAAAATAAACCCGAAAAAAGCCCCGATGGGCACGGGTATAGAAGCAACCATGTCACCGCAGGAGAAATTCAGAACACTGCGTGATGGCCTGATGTCTGTGCTGCTGATCGTGTTGGTACTGGGAAGTATCATCAGTGGTATTGCGACACCTACCGAGTCCGGTGCAATCGGCATCGTGGGTGCCGTGCTGCTCGCCTTCTTCTTTAAACGCTTCCGGTGGGGACTCTTCAAGTCCGCAGGGTTGGAAACAGCCATGCTCGTCAGCGTGGCCATGTGGATTATTCTGGGTGCCACCCTCTTCAGTAACTTCCATCTGATGATGGGTATTCAGGATATGATCGCCGGATTTACGGAAGATCTGGGCCTGCCACCGCTTGGCGTCGTGATCATGATGCAGCTGGTGATGTTACTGCTGGGCTTTATCATCGACGAGTTCATTATCGTCCTGATGTGTGCCCCACTGTTCACCCCCATTGTGGTTGATTTGGGTTTTGATCCGATCTGGTTTGGCATCCTGATGATTCTGAATATCGAGATCGCGGTACAAACACCACCGTATGGATTTGCACTATTCTACCTAAAAGGTATCGCACCACCTGATGTAACAATGCTAGACATCTATAAATCAGTGACACCATTCATATTGATAAAACTTGCCGTTCTTATCTTCTGTTTGCTGTTCCCTGATGCCGTGATGTGGCTACCAAATAAGATCATGGGATAACCACGTGTATAAGAGTATTTTGATTCCAATCGACTTAGAGCATGTCGAGATGTTCCCCCGCGCTGTCGAAGTTGCCTTGCAACTGATCGATACCGATGGCGGGAAGATCCACAGTCTTTATGTAGATCAGGCAAAAGCGCACGGTATCGCGTTTGCCCAGCTCCCGAAGGAGATCACCGCACAAGCGCAACAGGAAACCAAGGCGGTCGTTCACTCACTCTTCAAGCAGCATGTGCCTGAAGCATTGCGTGGCTCCTGCCATATCCGACGGGGTGTCGTGTATGACGAGATTCTGGAAGAGGAAAAGCGGGTCAATCCAGAAGTGATCCTCATTGCAGCGGGCAAACCGGGCGTATCCAGTTATTTGCTCGGCTCCAATGCGGAGAAAGTACTGCGTCACGCACAG
>NZ_JBFGYC010000388.1:0-3967 GCF_041587635.1 Pontibacterium sp.
CCAGGAAGGTAACCATACGACCGATCTCTTCTGGTGTACCGAAACGACCCACTGGGATAGTTTTGCAGATCTTAGCCTGAACTTCTTCAGCGATCTTAGCAACCATTGGAGTCATTACGTAACCCGGAGAGACTGTGTTTACAGTCACGCCTTTAGCTGCAACTTCCTGCGCCAGGGCTTTGGTGAAGCCGTGAATACCTGCTTTAGCGGCGGAGTAGTTACACTGACCAAACTGGCCTTTCTGTGCATTTACGGAGGAAATATTGATGACACGACCCCAACCCTTTTCGATCATTGGGTTGATAACCAAACGGGTCATGTGGAACATGGAATCCAGGTTAGCACTCAGGACTTCGTCCCACTGCTCCCAGCTCATTTTCTTAAACTGACCGTCGCGTGTGATACCCGCATTGTTGATCAGTACGTCTACGCTGCCACCGGCAACCTCTTCAACCGTTGCGATACACTGAGCGCAGGATTCTGCGTTCGTTACATCACCGTATGCAACCTTGATATCGTAACCCGCTTCCTTCTGCTCTGCCTGCCATGCTTTGGCCTTATCGTGGTTACCACCACTGTTATAACCAGCAACTACATTAAAGCCGGCATCAGCCAACGTACGACAGATATAGGTACCCAGACCACCAGTACCACCTGTTACAAGAGCAATCTTCTGACTCATACTCACATCCCCTTTTAGTATATTATCGTGAGTTTATTGTGCTTTTTAATTCTTATTCTTTGTCGATGTCCCTGACTTACTAACGATCATAATATCAGCTCGTACAATAAATAATATGACTTTCGTTGAATAATAATGTCACACATTAGTCGGGTTATATGAAGCCCCTATGACAGAGTCATTGGATATAAGCTAAGAAGAAATTCTAAACAGAATGGTTTACGCAGATTTATCGGCAAGGCGTTTCAGGTGACGACGCATCCAAAACCATGCGGTCAATGCCGTCAGTGCATTCGCAATAACCAGACCACCAAACATCCCCTGCAAACCGAAGAAGTAACTGCCCAGCCAGCCGAGGGGAACGTAGAAGATGAAGAGTCGTGTAATGCTGATACGCATCGCTCGCAATGGCTGATGCAGCGCATTAAAACTGGACGCAGTCAGAAATGTTGCCGCCTGAAAGCCAAAGCCTACAGGGACGATCAGGATCCAGATACCGATCCATTCCTGCACCTCCAGATTGTCACTAAACAATGCAGCGACACTGCCTGCCCCCAGACACAAGCCAAGATAGAGCACCGTCTGCCAGATCAGCGCAAAGCGAATGGCAATGCGGTATGCACGAATGACGCGCTCTGTTTGACCCGCGCCAAAATTCTGACTGATAAACGGCGGTAATGTCATCGACAATGCCAGACACGCCAGCAACGACAAAGATTCGAGGCGATTCCCCACGCCAAAGGCAGCAACAGCCTCTGCGCCATAAGTTGCAACTAATGCGGTTAGTACACCATTCGCAATTGGGGTCATCATATTGGACAGTGCGGCGGGCAAACCAATCTTCATCACCGAACGCCAATGTTGCCAAATACGCTGCATGTGTAGCGGCTGCAAGATGATCAGCCCGCGGCGATGGTAGAGAATATGCAACACTAAGAAAAAGGTTATTCCCCAGGCGATCACACTCGCAATTGCAGCCCCCTGTACACCTAATGCAGGAATCGGCCCCCAGCCAAAGATCAGTAGAGGATCGAGTAGCATGTTCATCGCCGACGAAAACGCCATAATTTTCGCAGGCGTCTTGGTATCGCCGCTGGCACGCATACAACTGTTGCCAACCATATTGACAACCAGAAATACCGAGCCCCAGAACCACACCGACATATAGGTATTAATGTAAGGCAGAAGCGCCTCAGAGGCCCCCATAGCGCGGAACAGCGGCTCAATGATCAACTGACACACTAAGGCAATGGCCAGTGTCAGGAGCGCCGTACTGAGGAGGTTGTCGGACGACAGCGAGCTAGCCTTATGATGATCGCCAGAACCGATCAAACGGGCTAATGTTGCCGATGTACCAATACCTAAACCGATTGCCAGGCTGGTAATTGAAAACGTGACCGGAAACGTGAATCCCAATGCCGCCAGCGGTTCAGTGCCCAACTTAGACACGAAGTAAATATCCGCCAGGTTGAACAACATCAGGCTGACAATACCCATCATCATAGGCACGGTCATCCGCACTAATGTGGGCTGAATATCATCACGGATCAGATCGGGATTGGCTGACATAGAGGGTCCGGGTCGAAATGAGATCCCCGCTGTTCACTCGTTCCGGGGGATAAGTGCTGCTAATCCTAACCTGTATCCTTCTATGCGCAAGCAGTATTCACGAAACTCAGTGTTTACTTCGTATGAATAAAGTCGAACAACGAAAAAAGCCCGGACACGTCCGGGCTGAGGGGATCTACTAGTACACTTTTATCGATTAACGGCCGGAAGCACGCAAGTTCTGAACGGTGAATTTCTTCGCCGGATTCAGCTCAGGATCAACCTGACCTTTAAACTGACCCGTCGTACAGTGGTTGGCCTGCATATCAACCATCGAGAACGCATCATCAATTGCCACACCGGTACCTTTGTTACGCGGCAGGTGGAAATCCGGGTGTGCCTGACCAATCAACCAACTCTTCCACATATCACCTTTACGGTCGTAAGTGATGTTACGTGGAATAGTAAAGGTCTGAGCATCCATGAAATGCTGACGCTTGCTGATCGGATGGTTAGGATCAATTGGATCAGATTCTACGACATACACCTTACGCAGCTGCCAGGTGATATTCGGGAAACATCCGCCCTTACCGCCAAACGCCACCACCTGATAACCTTCGTCATCTTTGTGGGTTTCAGCGTCCAGTTCCATCTCGTTGTGGTTATACATCGGTAACAGCATGGTCTTAGTGCCTTTGTAAGACCAGTTCATATCACTGATACGACCGTTATAACCTTCGAAGTCCTCAATCATGATATCGGAGCCCAGGAACGCGTCCGTCACCTGACCGGTGGACAGACGACGTACACGACGCTGGAAGCCCAGATACAGATAAGCATTATCACGCTTGAGATCGTCCTCATAACGCTGGATCAGCAGCTGTGTATTTTTCACATCAAACGGCTCCAGTACCTGCACGTAGATACCACGGAACAGGTTGGATGGGTTTGGTGTCAGCGCCGGATAAGGTTCCTGAGACGTACGATGCGTAAAGTTCAGGAAGTGGAAGTTAAACTTAATCGTACGTTCAACTTTACCGCTATCCATGTTGCGATACTTCCAGTAGAACGGATAGATCGCAGCAGAATCGCCCCAGTTGTAGCCATACTTAAAGTTCCACGCCAGCTTTTCACCGGCACGGGGATCATCCATTGAAGGCTCCTGCGGGAACGGACGCCCCGCGACAGAACCGCTGATCTCACCAATTTTCTCACCCAGCTTTACATCACCGGAGTACTTACGGGTTGCATCAACGTAAGTCTGGTTCAGGTCAAAAGAGGTCGTTTCGCCTACTTTAATCTCGTAGTCGCCGCTTTTGATAAAGCGATACATCGCCGGGTCCAAAAATTCCTTAACTGACTCAACATTAGCGCTGTTGATGACCATACCCGGAGCAACACCTTCTGCTTTCGGCGCACCGTTCGCATATGGGTAGAATGACTGCTTAACTACATCTTCAGAAAGCTGTGCAGCTTGGGCAGACATTGCAAAAGCGCCACTGATCGCGACAGAGATAAGTGCTTTTTTAAACATCATCATTACCTTTTATTATTTTCAGATGCGCTTAGAAGCGATACTGAACTGTGAGCTGATACTCATCTTCTTCATTAGCCATACCCAGGATGCCGGTTTTGAAGCGTCCGGTTGGCTCAAATCCACCCAGACCAGCTGATCCGGACATGCCACCTGCATGCTCCGGTGCACCGGTATACGCGGTGAATGGGTTGTATGGGTTA
>NZ_JBFGYC010000389.1:0-3955 GCF_041587635.1 Pontibacterium sp.
AAGAAGAGACTGCTATAAACCAACTTTCATGTAGATAACGACATTCTCTCTGTCTTTGGAGTGAATCATGGTCCCTCATGAAAATAGAGCCTGAGGCCACTCAGACTTCAGATAGTCAACCGTAAGTAGGCATTGTTCAAGCCGTCTATCGACTGCAAGCTGAAAGCCTACTATCGGGTAAGGCTTCGCGTGAGTTGTTAATACGTAAGGTTCTGGACGCCCCTCTGATGAGCATCTATTCTGGATTTACCGCTAAGTAATGTTGGCTCAATCCCCAAGAGGGCTACCTCATGACTAAGACCGTTACCGGAACATACGAATCCGTTAATCAAATTAAAAACGCACGAAACGATCTAATTGCTGTAGGAATTCCGCAGGAACAGATTTTCGTCGATGAAGAAAACTACCAAATCAAGGTGATGATTGCGGATGAAACCGAACCGGAGATTGAGGGTATTCTCAAAAATCACGATGCTAGTTCGACGACTGTAACAACTAAATAATACCTGAAGTGGCAACGCTGGCCGGAATTAGGATTCCCGAGGAATCTAAATGACTGCTTTGGGCTGTGGATTCAGTGGATCGTTGCAACACATAATATTGGGCCTTTACAGAATCTCGGGCTCAATTTTATCAAGCTTAAGATTCGTTGAGGGAACCAAGGCTATACTCGATTGCCTGACTCTCGATCACCAGATGCGACACGCCATCGATCTCCCGTTCTTCCGCCAGCGCCACCAGCTCATAAAACACGTTACGTGCAATCAGCCCTTCCATGCCAAAACGGACCGCAATGTACGGTGAAGGCTCACCGGTCTGGTCGCAGTGTTCCACCCTAATCGGATACTGTTCACCGGCAACAACCACGTCATCCGTTTTGCTGGTAAACACCAGCTCCGGCCCCTTCTCTCCTTCGCGTTGTTCCACGCTGACAAACAGAAAAGGTACGTCATCAACGTCGATACCCACTTTCTCAACCGGGGTTTTGAGGAAATACTGACCGTCTTCCATCCAGAGAACGCGGGAGAAGAGTTTAACCATGGACGGACGGCCAATAGGGGTGCCGCCGTAGAACCAGGTGCCATCACGGGCAATGCGCATCTCGATATCACCACAGAATTCAGGATTCCATTTCTCCAGCGGAGGCAACTGGTCACCCTGCTCCTGAATATTCTTACTGGCGGCGGTCAGATCAAAGCCCTTCTTGGTCACGCGTTTGCTCCTACAAAAAAGATGTGCGGTTCTACTTTCTTACGATATTTCTGACTTCAGTATTTCACTTACAGTTTACTGCGTTTTGGTGAATTCCCACTGTAGTGATTCTGTTTCAATCAAGCCACATTAAATTCACTCAACTTTGTTATCAAAACTTTCATCTTATAACCTAATCACATGAAAATGATTAATTGTTAGAATAGTCCGTACTTAAAAAAGACAAAGTAGCAGCATACAAAATGAAACAGGATCTAAGAGCTAAGTTTGCAGACCCAAGTCGTGGTGTTTACCTGATCGGTACATGCCCTCCTAAGGATGGCACGTCTCCGGAGCAGGCAAACGAGATCGCGACTAAGTTGCTGGCCCGTCTGGGTCAGATCGACTATGACGGCCTGATTGTGTATGACATTCAGGATGAGAGCAGCCGTACCGATGTACCGCGCCCGTTCCCGTTCATGCGAACCTTAGATCCACGAATGTATTCCAAGCTGGTACGTGAAATCGCTGAACACCCGGTTATCACCTATAAAAGTGTATCTCAGCGTGATCGTGATGATTTCAACAACTGGCTGGATGACGCCTGGAACGACTATGGCGTACGTGACATGGTCATGGTCGGCAGCCCCTCCAACGATGGCGAGATCAAACTGTCCCTGAACGATGCCTATGATGCGGTCGGTGAGCATCCGCTGGATTATCAGCTGGGCGGTGTGACCATCGCGGAACGTCACGCTAAGAAAGGTGATGAACACCTGCGTCTGCTGGATAAGTCCAATAAGGGTTGTGAGTTCTTCGTCTCTCAGGCGGTGTACAACTCTCAGGCCACCATCGATTTGCTGACCAGCTATGCCCGTGAATGTCGTATCCGAGGCGAACAGCCAAAGCGGATCATTCTGACATTCACCCCATGTGGCGGCGCTAAGACACTGGAATTTATGGAATGGTTGGGTATCTCGGTACCGGAAGGCACCCGCTGGCGTATTCTGGATTCTGCGAACCCATTGATGGAATCGATTCGTACATGTCGTAGTAATCTGGAACAGATTCTGGATGCGGTCATCGATCTGGGCTTGCCGCTAGGCCTGAACATCGAATCCCTGACCAACCGTAAAGATGAAATCGATGCGTCGATTCGTCTCTACAAGCTGCTGAAAGCCACGCTGGATCTGCGTCTGGCCGAACAGCAACTCTGATTTCAGCACCTCCTTCAGCTGAATACTTCGGGCTCCCCTGCACAAGCACGGGAGCCTTTTTCCAGCTTCTGTGCTCAGTTGCGGTTCATCTGCTGCTGTAACTGCTCCATCTGCGCTTCAATCTCTGAAATGCGTTCCTTGATCAGTCTGTAGTTATTCGGCTCCCAAATGATCAACCGACGATTATGATCAATCTCATACTGCGCCTTGAGCAGAAAGTCGTTCCCCAGCAATCCTGCCGCACCGCCTGCACCACTGGGGTTATCCAACACCAAAGTGCTGACACCTTTCGTTTCATACGGCCCAATCACCACGCGGTCCATCTTAAGCTTTTCTGTTGGCACAAATCGGCCATCTGCCACCTGAGCAACCCCGGCACGTTTATACCGAGCCCGCAGTGGCTTAAGTGCGTGCTTGTAGAGCACTGTGGCCGAGGCACCGGTATCCATCACTAGGTTCAACTTCACCGATCGGCCGCTGTAGACCAGCTTGACCGGTGCTACAACAAGGTTATTTCTGATCATAACCGGCATTTCCAGCTGTTCTAACTGGTCCGATAAACGCCGATGATATGAAGACAGGTCATCACGACTCTCAAGATAGAGGCTTTGCTGCTGGAGCTCGATTTCTTCGGTTTCAGAGCGTTCAGGTTCCTCGCGGATATCTAACTGATCGCGATACTGCTGCGGAACGCGACTGATATTGTCGACATAGACCTTGTGTCCATCATCGGTCTCATAGTGATAGATACGGGCAAACACGGTGGGTGAAAGGAGTGAGAGAATTAACAGCGTGATAAAGATACGCATAATGTCATGTCCTTTTAGCTTTCTATCCCTAGAGTGCTAATGGGGTGTGATAAAAGAAAATATCCTGTTTATATGGCAAGGAAGTATTCGAACAGCTTGTCAGATGAATGCGGAGGCATGCCGTTGCTCTGTACGCGGGTTCATCCTTTTTCTTCCTGATAATACTGACTCTAAGCCCTATCGACGGAAAGTAAAAGGCACCCTGTAGGGTGCCCTCTAGAAACACTATATAAATCAAGTGTAATGATTAACCGAGAAAATTGTTCAAGCCATTCAGCACAAACACCGCCACGACCGCCAGAAAAACCAGACCAAAGCGCATCATCATACAAAAGCGGCAGACCTTCTTTGGCTTTTTCTGCGTCTTACTACTCACGGCTTAACCACCTGCCAACTTAACTTTGAAACCTTCTTTCTCAAGCACTGTCTTCAGCTTGTCCCGATGATCACCCTGTATCTCGATCACACCGTCTTTCAGCGCACCACCCGTACCACAAACTTTCTTTAGCTTTTTGCTCAGTGATTTCAATTCATCCGCCGCCAGCGGTACACCGGTAATCGTCGTCACACCCTTGCCTTTGCGTCCTGAGGTTTCACGACGAATACGTACGATGCCATCTAATCCTTCTATCCGCTGCTGATCAGCCAGCGAATCACAGATACAGGCATCCTGCGGCTTGCTGCATTCAGGACACATCACCCCGTGTTCAGTGGAATAAACCAGCCCCTGCAGCTGAT
>NZ_JBFGYC010000390.1:0-3931 GCF_041587635.1 Pontibacterium sp.
ATCAGAACAATCTGTATATCCTCTATCTCTCGCCCTAAATATGAGAAAGGTGTGGTTGTTTTAGCAACCACACCTTTCTATCCATTCAACGAAACCAAATCGTTTTTAGGATGCTGCTTTTACATTATCCAGGTCATACCACGGTGTTGGATTAATCGGGCAGCGGTAACGTACACCGTCTTCGGTAATCGTAACGCGGCTGGTGCGCTGCTGACCGGGTTCCAGTGGAAACATGTCCAGTGTTTCATGGCTTTTAAAGTTCTGAATCTGGAAGCCAACCAGCTTGCCGGATTTATTGGTGATGACAAATTCATACTCTCCCGCTTTAAGACCCGCAATGGTCTCCTCTGCGGCAAAATAACCGTTGTACTGATCCAAATGAATAACGGTGACGCCGTCTTCGCGCGTTTCCGGTGTGCCTGCCGCCGCAAAAGGTGCGAGAAACAGAGCGGTTACAAGAGAGACCATGAGTAAGAAGGGTTTAAGCAGTTTCATGTTGAGCTCCTAAGCCGTGTTGATGTTTACGAGATCAACTTTAAGCGTTAGGGTTGAGACGAACTATGCCTTAAAATCCATAATTTATAGTCATTCGTATTTTTGTGGGGTTTATATGAACTTGCCCGGTAATGATGCACTGAGTCTGATTCTGCAGCGCTTACGCTTAAAAGCGGAGGTGTATGTCCATGCTGATTTTTGTGGCACCTGGGCGGTTGATACCTCGGGTAGCCGTAAGGTGCCGTTTCATCTGGTGGAGCGAGGCAAGAGTTGGCTGCATATGCCAGAGGAGGCTCCGCGTTTGTTAACTGCAGGTGATCTGGTGATTTTTCCCCATGATCATGCGCACCAGCTGTGTAACCAGGAGTCGTTACCCGCGCAGGTGGTGTATAACCAGATACCCGAGCCGGATCCGGCGCTGCCGATGACGACGTTGGCCTGTGGCAGTTTCGAGTTCGCCAGTCAAAGTTTATGGCCTTTGCTGGATAGCTTACCGAAGGTGATTGTGCTGGATCTGACCGATACCCATCGCTTGGGCCAGACCCATAGCTTGATGCAGCTGATGATCAGCGAACTTCAGCAAGGGCATGCCGGGAGTAAAGCGGTAGTGGATCAGCTATCAGCGGCCTTGTTTGTGCATGTCCTACGCAGCCAGATTGAACAGGGTTTTGCGCAAGGTGTTCTGGCGGCGTTGTTTGATCCGCAGATCGGTCAGGCGTTATCACTCATCCATCAACAACCTGCACAGGATTGGAGTGTTGAACGCTTGGCGCGTGAGATTGGGATGAGTCGCTCCGTGTTCTCAGAGCGCTTTCGAGACCTGGCGGGCAAAACCCCCATGCGTTATCTCGCCGAATGGAGGATGCGTGAGGCCAGCGATCTATTAAGCAGTACCGATGATTCGATTGCGCAAATAGCCGAGGCCTGCGGGTATAACTCAGAGGTAGCCTTCCGTAAGGCATTTCGTTCGGTGACCGGACAAACGCCGGGAGCGGTGAGAAAACAGAGCCGTTTATAATCTTTATTTCATGAATTGTGACTTTATTGCCATGATAGACAGCCTGTTTTCTATATTTAATTATAGTTTGACTGGGGGCAGGCTAAAGAATTATTTCGAAATGCGAATGGTGTCTATAAAGGTTAAATAAGCTTTATAGACACGCTCCTTAAGTACTTAAAGTAAATGAGTGATTAGTCAATTATAAATAGATCTATTACTCAAAAACTGAAGTATAAAAGTAACGTCTAATTCATTATGATAGGTTAAATTTTGACATGTGAATTGTGCCGAATTTGGGGCGGTTCCAGATTTTAGTTGCGTTAAATGTCGCTTACTCAGGCTAGTTGAAGCTTGTGTTATTCGCAAACTGAAAAATGATTAATGAGTTTTATCTGTGGTTAGTAACTGACAGTTAATATTTGCCAGTGATAACCCATTAGGAATGTAACGTGCAGGGATTGCTTGTTTTACACGTCTGAGCATTCCCTTCGCACTTCCTGCAACAACTTCGAATTAAGATATTCAAGATTAAATAAGCGTCGTTAGGGCTTCTTTTGCTCTGTGGACCTGCCGCGTCTGTTGTATACGGATGGATACGCTTATTAAAGGGAACTGAAGATGATGAAGAAACAGGACGAAACAGCAGTATCCGGGGTTCTTTCCCGTAAGCCTTTGTTCCGAGCACTTGAGCAGCGCATTATGTTTGATGCGGCTGCTGTGGATACCGCTGTCCAGGCCTCTTTACCCGAGGTCGTCATCAATGCTGCTGACACCCAGGATAATGCTCTGCTGGACAATCTGGCTGAGCTGGTGCCACCGGCAGAGCGTGATCGTGCAAACCTGATCGTAATAGATCAGGGGGTGGAAAATTATGACACCTTGTTGCAGCAGATCCCCGACAATTACAGCGTACTGGTCATCCCTGCGGGTGAAAATGGGCTGGCGCGTCTGGCTGAATCTCTTCAGAACTTCAACAATCTCGAATCTATCCATATTCTGAGCCACGGCGGCGATAACCTGTTTCAGCTGGGCGCTGATAGTCTGACCGCCGAGACGGTGAATCAGCATGCTGATGCGCTGGCGAACATTGGCAATGCCCTCAGTGCAGATGGCGACCTGATGTTATATGGCTGCAATCTGAGCGCCAGTAACGATGGTCAAAGCCTGCTAGCCAGTATTGCGGCCCTCACCGGAGCGGATGTCGCGGCCTCTGATGATCTGACCGGCGCTGAAGCGTTAGGAGGGGATTGGCAGCTGGAATCCCGCACGGGTGATATTGAAGCAGCCACCTTAGATCTGTCTTATGACGGGCTGCTGACCGGTGCGACCTATATCACCACCACGGCAGCGGGTGAACTCGATCAGCAACATGATGCCAGTGACCCTATCGAATTCACCATCAACGTAGACGGAGACTTGCCGACCACCCGTGCACACCTGACAATTTATGCGGGTGATATCGACGAAGAGCAGGGTGAGCTGGATGAGGTTTATCTTAACGGCACGTTGCTCGGCAGCCTGAAAGGTGTTGATGGAAAATGGAGCACGACCACCTTTGAGGTCTCTGATCTGTCCCTGATAAAGCAGGGGGCGAATGATATTCTGGTCAAAGTAGATGCAGACAATCCGAATCCTGAGAGTCCGATCTGGAAAGCGCAGGTTGACTGGGGTCAGCTGCTGATTGATGGCGGCTCACAGGAGCATGGTTCACTGGGCGATTCAGCGTTAACGGCTGTTAGCATCAATGAAACCACCGCAACGCTGACCAGCCAGGTAACGATCAATGTTGCGACATCCGGCACCTATATCCTCGAAGCCCAGCTTGCCGATCAGGCGAGTGGAAATATCGTCGATATTGCCGAATACCAGTTTAGTGGCACAGCCAGCCAGACGTTACAGATCAGCATAAGCAGCCGCTATAGCATTTCAGCACCTGATGGTGTCTGTGTTATGGGCTTTAACCTGTTTTATCTGGACGGTGGCGACCGGATATTGCAGAGCCAAACGGATTTCACCTTTGATACTGTGCAGGGTGAGGGGCCATCGACCACGCCAGATTCGGCTGATAATACGGTGTCATTTAACGGTGCCGGAGAATATGTTTTCACCGTTGCTGATTTCAATTTTTCCGATGTTGATGGCGATACACTGGATGCGGTTGTCCTTAAATCCCTGCCATCACCGGGTGAACTGACATTTAACGGTTCTGCAGTCACTTCCTTGATCAGCATAACCCAAACCGATATTGCAGCGGGCAAGCTGAGATATACCTCTGCCGAAAATGGCTTTGGTTCCGGGTATAGCAATTTCCGCTTTACCGTCAGCGATGGCAGCAATCAATCCTCCGAATATACGCTGACCTTTGATGTGGATGAACCCATCTATATTCGTCTGAGCAGCAGCGCCCTGAATCAGTCGGATGGACAAAACCACCAA
>NZ_JBFGYC010000391.1:0-3915 GCF_041587635.1 Pontibacterium sp.
AGGATCAATAATATGGTTATCGAGAGTTTCGTTACGGATGGTTTCAGAGAGGTGGTGATCAAAGGCTATGTTGACGCCAGGAACATACGGCAGGTTCGTCGTGATATCACGTTCGGTAATATCAATCTTACGATCCTGCATATCCTTAGGATGGACGAACTTGATGTCGTCTATCAGGTCCAGATGTTTCAGCAAAACCGCGCAAACTAAACCGTCAAAGTCGCTTCGGGTAACAAGTCGAAATTTTCCACCAGCCATCAGTTCATTCCCTCAAAATTTAACTGCTGTTAAAACTACCACAGCTTTAAGCAGCGCCAAAGACTTTATCCAATATTTGTTTTAATGAACACTCAAACAAAAGTGATACCCATGTATGAACAGCTAACCAAACACGAAAACAAAACACGAATTATTTCATATATTTCAATAGATAAGGACATACACACAAAAAGACAACCAACACCAAAAGAAAGATAATACGAAAACAAATAAAATCGCATTTTGTTTGAATTAAACACCCACCCCGCTCAGATTCATTGACAACAGTAGTACAGAGCTTGATCGGGGCTGATATTTCGTACTGCAAACGCGAGCCCCCCACCCGAGGCCCGATGCGGCAGCCAATGCTGTACGACGAACACGGGCAATAGTTCTAACCTGCTTGACGATCAACCCTCTGTTCACCGATATTAACGCTCATTCTAAAAAGGATGAATCGGCTATGGATGAGCTATCCCCTTCGGATCTGAAAACGATCCTGCACTCTAAACGCGCCAATCTCTATTACCTGCAATACTGCCGCGTGCTGGTGAACGGTGGCCGGGTTGAATACATCACCGATGAGGGCAGCCGCTCACGCTACTGGAATATCCCCATCGCCAACACCACCTGCATCTTGCTCGGCACCTCAGAAAAAGTCTGACAATATGAAAATTGACAGCGCGAACGTTCACTGCCGCATAGGCAGCTTATAAAAAAGGCCCAGCTAAACAGCGGGCCTTTTTTATGTCTCATCGATGAAGAAGAGGGTAAGTATCAATAAGCCACACGCACAGTGCCATTGCGATCCAATACCCGTACCTGATCACCCGGACGGAAGAACTCTTTGTTCTGTACTTCCTGCACCACAGAGATGATCTCGCCGGATTCCATCTGGATCGTCAGTTCCTGACCTTGAGCGCGGGTTGCCGATTCTTCAATCTTGTTACCGACAATACCGCCTGCAACAGCACCAATAACCGCAGAAATATTGCTGCCCCTGCCACCACCAATCGTGCTGCCGGCAATCCCCCCCACAATAGCGCCCGCTGCACTGCCAATCGGTCCATCCGTACGCCCCTCAATCACCACTGGGGTCACCGATTCAACGATTCCATAACGAACGTACTGCACTTTACGCGCGTCTTCACGGGAATAGGTGCTACCGCTAAGATCACCTGCACACCCGGCAAGCAATGACACACTCAGTACCGCGGAAAGCAATACACCTATTTTTTTCATACCCAATTCCTCATTAACGAATTTTCAGCGCCAGCTTAGCCAGCCATGCCCAGATATATTCACGCATTTTTTGATGCCAGGGCCGCTGTGACCAGGCACCGTAGGTCACTTCGTGGCAGTGATGCATATCATCCCGCAACACCTGCCCGACCTGCACCACAAAGGCCGAATCTTCGACCTCTATATTAGCCTCTAAATTCCATCGTAAGTTCCAATGATCTAGATTACAGGAACCTACACTGCTCCAGTCATCTACGACAGCCGCTTTCGCATGCAAAAAACGCGGCTGATATTCGTATATTCTAACCCCGGCCTTGAGCAGAGCGCGATAATAACGTTTGGACGCATGAAACACCCACGGCTGGTCAGTATAAGGACCGGCAATGATAAGCCGTACGTCGACGCCGCGG
Organism: Pontibacterium sp.; assembly: GCF_041587635.1. Classification (NCBI taxonomy): domain Bacteria; kingdom Pseudomonadati; phylum Pseudomonadota; class Gammaproteobacteria; order Oceanospirillales; family Oceanospirillaceae; genus Pontibacterium; species Pontibacterium sp. The sequence goes on from NZ_JBFGYC010000391.1 coordinate 1,911, forward strand.
CGCGCAGCACGACGCAGTGCGCTACGCACAGAAAACGATGGCAGAAAATAAGCAGTCATCAGCCAAACACGTGTCTGGGCACGATTGACCCGGTGCAAAAAGTTAACTTTGATATCTTGCTGATACATGCCCTGTACGGTGGTCACACGTACCTTAGTATCGCCCACCGGAGCCATCGAATCCGGTGCAGATGGCAAATTTTGATAGGAGCAACGCTCCCACAGCGCGTTATATACGTTGAGCAAATCCACCACCGCCGGGCCTTCCACCCGGCTCATCAACTCATGCCACGGGCTGCCTTTGGCTTCCGATAGCCAATACACATCACTTAAGCCTGTCCCCCCCACAAACGCGACCTGCTGGTCCACAATCAGCAATTTACGGTGATCGCGGGCAAAGTTTCGGGTCAGCTTAGTGGCGTGCAGTGGGTTATACACGATGACCTGCACGCCTTCGGATTGCAGTCGCTTACGATCGTTCTGATTAAACTTGAGGGCCCCGAAGCCATCGATGATCATCCGCACCATCACACCACGTTTGACCGCGGCGATCATCTCCTCAATAAAGCGGGTGGTGATGGTACCCGATGCGACCAGATAGAACTCCAGCAGCACGCTGTGGCGTGCTTTACGCATCTCTTCCAGCATCACCGGAAAAAACACCTCCCCATCGACCATCAGATCGATCTGGTTCCCCTCACGCCACTGAAAACGTTTTCGCATAATCTCTCTTTAATCCGGGAGAGACATCATTTAGTGCTGATGTTCCCCATACAGTCGTGCATATAAGCCGTCCATATCCAACAACTCTTCGTGACCGCCCTGCTCAGCTATCTGGCCGTCTTCGAAAACGTAAACATGGTCAGCCTGTTTAACCGCACTCAGGCGGTGGGCAACGATGATGGTGGTGCGTCCCTGCAAGAAGGTTTGCAGCGCCTGATGCAGCGCGAACTCGGTTTCAGTATCCAAAGCCGAAGTCGCCTCATCCAGTATCACCACTTTAGGGTCGGACAGAACCATGCGGGCAATCGCCAATCGTTGGCGCTGCCCACCGGACAGACGAATCCCCTGCCGTCCCACACGGGTTTCCAATCCTTCAGTCTGCTCTGCGACAAAGCTATCCAATTGCGCGACTTTCAATGCATGCCACAATTGATGATCGCTATAGTCCCTGCCCATCATAAGGTTGCTTCGAACGGTGCCATTAAACAATGCGGGCTGTTGCAATACCGTTGCAAGGTGCTCGCGAACACGCTCCAGACCTATTTTTTCTACCGGTACGCCGTCAAATAACACCCGTCCCTGCTGGGCGGGATATAAGCCCAATAAAACCTGTACCAGCGTGGACTTACCGCCACCGCTTGCCCCGACTAACGCAATTTTCTGACCGGCTTCAATATTCAGCGTAATCCCTTTCAGCACCTCCTGATCGGAGTAATAGCCAAAATGCACATTTTCCATCTGCAAAGAGACGGTTCGCTTACCGGCAAATGGATTAATCTGCTCTTCGAAATACGGCTCCTCTTTCAGGTCCAACAGGCGGTTGATACGACTCAGTGCCGCGCGCGCGCCATAGAAGGAATACTGAATACCAAGTACCTCCTGCACTGGTCCCATCATGAACCAGAGGTAACCAAATACCGCCATCATCTCACCGATGGTAAGACCGGAAAAAACCACCATCAGCATGGATAACGCACGGAACAGGTCAAAACCCACTAAAAAAACCACAAAACTGAAACGCGTAGCGGCATCGCTTTTCCACTCAAACGCAGTCGAGCGATCACGCACATGACGCGCTTCATCAATCAGCCGACTCAGGTAGTGTTTCTCACGATTCGCCGCACGGATCTGATGAATGGCATCCAGTGTTTCGGTTAATGCGCCCTGAAAGATCTCAAAGGCATGGTTCTCATCTTTTTTCAGGTGCTTAACTTTTTTACCAATCACCATCGTGACATAAATCACCACGGGATTAAGAAACAGGATAAACAGGGCCAGTTGCC
>NZ_JBFGYC010000392.1:0-3907 GCF_041587635.1 Pontibacterium sp.
AACTTATAAACACTTGTTTTTAAACAGATTAATAGCTTTGCGAAGTCGTAAAATCAAAAATATGTACACACAATTGTACTCAAAACAAAAAGTACCCCTCTCCTTGGGTGCACAGAGTGCGTCCAGTTTACAGGACAATAAAACGCAGGTTAACCGTGCGCGACTCAGCAGGAATTCAGGCAGAGTTTCCTGTATCTCAGGTTTTCATCATTTCCAGGGAGAAGTAATCGCCAGCCATGATTTGGGAGGTACTCCCAATATGAACCGCAATGAGTACAAGAATAGATCTGACTGTCTTCAACAACATCGCTGATAACAGTTAGATTTTCGATGGATGGGCGCGCATCATTAAGACACGCGCAAAGGGGTGTGGTCTCCATAATAACAAAATCCTTTTCGTTATTGGTTTATGCCGCTAAGAGAGCATAGCCAACTTCAGAGAGAAATCCTCTTTCAATCGGTGATAGCTGATCAGGAAAGGCCGCGATAACCTCCGCTAGAATAAACGGCGTGGCCTGCCTTGTCCGGATCGATTCAACAAGCTGGCGCCCATATCTGCGGCCAGCCGAAAAATCCCTATCGTAATCGTTCGCACTCTCTGTGCGCCAAAACACTCGCTGTCCGTCCAGATCAGCGATGAACTCCATTTGTCCCACTGTAATACCTCACTTTTCCATCATCCTTTGAAGTGCGTGAACTATAACGGTGCACTGTTCGTAAAAGATACAAACTCCCCATATTTAGGTGCTTAAACGCCTGTTGGTACGCACGTTGCTGGGTACTTGGTTGACAGGGTCAGCATACGGGGCAATGCTATGAAAATGCCGATTAAGACACCGGGCGAGATTCTACGGACAGGACGGCTAACGCTTAAGAAAACGCAGCAGGAAGTAGCCAAAGAGATACACAAGGCTCTGCGCACATACCAGAAGTGGGAGAATAACGAGACTCGCCCTTCTGCCTTTGTTGATATTGTCGCGGTCTGCGTGGCATGCGGGGTTCCGGTGGAAGACTACATAACAGGACAGCAGCCAAGGCCCTATCTGGAGCAGTACGATATCGATCTGCTGGAGCATTACCGACAGCTGCCAGACAAGGACAAGCTGTGCGTCCTTCGTATCACTGAAGCGCTGGTAAAGTTGCATCAAGATAATATGCAAATATTGTCGCAGAATGCGAAAAGGGAAGAAGATCAGGTGACTCAGGACAATGAATAGAGCTACTCAGCGCCAGTCGGAAAACTTAAATCACGAAGCCCCCAAGCTGATTCCATCCACGGCGTTTCCTGGCGGCCAGAAGCCTGTATGGACTAAAGAGAATAAAGCCGAGCTGCACTCTGCTCTACAGGCAGTCAGGCAAGCAGAAATAGAGAAACAAAATTCTTCGCCATTATCTAAAGCGGTTAGCGATTTAGAGAAAAGCGCCTTGATCTGCGCCGGGCTAATTTTAGTTGCAGGCACTGGTTTTGCTCTGCAGGCATACTTGGATATTAATGAGCTGCTAATGCTAGCAAAGGCCGCCGCGCTCTAATTAGAGGCTAGCGACAGCCATACAGCATCCTTCATACCGCGCTCGCCGCAATTCTCGTAAGCTCCGCAATAAACCCGTTCTCTATCGGCCCCTCTTCCAGCGGCATGTCCGACATAACAACAGCCATAAAGAACGGTGTAATCGCCCGAACATGAATCTGCTCAAGCAGCTTGCGTGCATACTGCCTGCCGGTCCGGTAGTCCGCTTCATAATCGCCGGACGAACTTACCAGCCAGTTTTTGCGCTTATCGCCCTGCTGTGACACAAAAGGCAGGGTTTTACACATATCGTGTTGTGCTATAGTTTCCATGTCAGTTTCCTTGCTCAAAGTATTCTGATTCGGGGCTTAGAGAGCGGTAACTCCCTAAGTCCCAACTAATTTCCCATCTTTAGCTCTTTGGTTCTACGGCGTTAATTCCTCCTTTTCGCCGCCAACAACTCGTAGGTTTGGCGGCATTCGTTCGAAAGATTCAGTGCCGTCCGAGTAAGTCACTTTTTGGTAGCGCGGGATTGCTCCAAATGTTTCATCAAAGGACTTGGACACCGCCTCTCGAAACTCAGTGTTCTTGTCATACATATCTATAAAGTCACGGAACGTTGCCTCGAACAGCGGAGAATCACGAGCTTCACGTTCACCAAAGAACACCTCTCTTTCCCTATAGGTTTCTGCATGCATGAACGCAGAAGAGTGCAGAGATCCTTTTGCTTCAGGATGCTCTTGAAGAAATCCTTCGTAGGCGATATGGCTGATGTTTAGCAGCTGAGCTAGCTCGTGATCAGTGGATTCGTATTCATCGTATGTCCTTATCAATCCGCCCAGCACCCGTGCCTTCTCTCTCTCCATGTCATAGACCTTTCGCCGATAAGCCGTCTCTGACTCAATCGCGTCTTGAAGTACCGAGATCCTATTCGTATTGGAGGGATTGCCCTTGAGCTTGATGATCTCACGCTCATAGACATGTATGATTGCACTAGCACTGCGAGCAAGCTGGGCGCAATCTCGCAATATCTTCTTGTACACCCAGATAAACCCGCGCGCCTTGTATTTATCCATCATGCCGCCACCTCAAATTTGATGTGAACGAACTCGCCATTCCACGTTTTCTTCATGGGCAGCTTTTCGTCCAGGTACAGTTCATACAGTTTTTTTGCGCCAGCCTTAAGTAGTTTTGGCTCGTGCTTAATAAAGGTCTCCCCACCGTGAGTGCCAATCGGACGATCAGTTTCAGTTAGGTAGCGATCACGGGCATAGCTTCTGGCTCTAAAGCGCCTGTTTTTGCCAGACCGGCTTTCGTTATAGATCCATTTGAGCGTGTCGTGGCAGAAGTTATTCATTTGCGAGCAGTTCACGCCATTGAGCATTTTGCCGAAGGCAGTGATTGTCATGCCTGGATGAAAAAAACTTTCCAGTTTTTCGATGCGCTCATCTTTGGCTTTATTTTCAAGTTTGAGCACCTGGTTTTGTTTCTCCGACTCCATTGCCAGTTCGAGGATTTCCATTCGCGTGAGTTCTTTATCTTGAGAAGGCCCGAACTTTCCGGTTTTGCAATCCAGAAACGTCTGATTAACCTCCCATCTAAACTCTGGGCTAATCCATCCAGCATATTCCAAAGCAAGATTCTCATGTGCAAAAGTCCCGCCATTTCGACCTTCCACAGAAACTATGCAAATCTGCATAGTTTTAGATTCAGCCAGCTTGATCAGCTCTTTTGCCTGCTGTGCGCGCATCCATTGAGCAGGAGCCTTGTTAGCACCCAAGCCGCTCGCCCGATGCAAAGCGTTCAGATTAAACCGCCCTTCCGCATCAGTTGTTATTTCCACGCCAGCAATTACTGGCATTTGGATTACGTTGCTCATGCTGCCATCTCCTCTAATCGACGAGCCTTGCTAATCGCTTCCTCAACCAAAAAGGAAAGCGAGCGCTGCTCTTTTTTAGCTCTTTTATCCAGCCACTCCTTAGACTCAGGCGTGATCCGGACTTTTATTTGCGGCTTATCTTTGGCTTTCACTTTAAATCCTCTTCGCTATAGACACCAAAGTGGTGTCATTAAGAATACACGACACCACAATGGTGTCAAATGAAAAAGACACCAAACTGGTGTACTCTCATAAAAACCCTTAGCTACCAATAGCGACATATGAACAGCATCAGAGTCACACTCCGCATCCCCGAAGATATTCACGAGCAATTAACAGCAAGCGCGGACCAGGCAAGCCGCTCAATGAATGGCGAGATAATTGAACGGCTGAAGGAGAGCTTTAGAGAGAAGGATTTGCTTGATGCAATAGGAGCTGATCCAGAGATAGCTGGGGTTCTTAGGCAGCATGGCGAATCACTTGAGCGCCAGCTGGTAGAAGTTAAAGAAGAGAAAGAGCA
>NZ_JBFGYC010000393.1:0-3904 GCF_041587635.1 Pontibacterium sp.
AACCTGCCTATGGTGGGGAATAGATCGTGTTCAAGGTTGCGTATGGTGCGCTGCTGGTGGCTGTCGCTCCATTCGGTGTGTTTGAGTGCGTACCACTCCCGCGCCAGAGCTTCGAACGTGTTTGCCGCTATGTTTCGTCTGGTTTCACGTTCGGCTTTTCTGGCAGCTCTTGGGTCTATATCCCTGTCCACCAGCTTGCGGGCGTCATCTCTGCGCTCTCGCGCGTCTTTTAGTGTCACGATTGGGTAAACACCAAGGGCCATATCCACGCGCTTTGCGTTTAGCCGAAAGCGATAGGTCCAGTATTTTCCACCATTGGGGCGTACCTCGATCATGAGGCCGTGCTGATCGGTAACGGTGTACTTCTTATCGCGTGGCTTTAAGGCCTTGAGTTGCTTATCCGTAAGAGCCATGACCCTAAACCTCCAGTGTTCTGACGTGGTTTGGTGGGCGCTGGTGGTGGGGTAGGGTTTTGAGATTCTGCCTTCCCCACAATATAACCCACCAAAATCAGCGGAAAGTGTGGCTGAATGTGGGAACGCCTGAGAACGATATTATGCTTCAGGGCCACATGATACAAGGGGTGTGGGAATAATAGAGAATTGCTAGGAATGGTATATGGCGTCCCAGAGAGGATTCGAACCCCTGGCCTGTCCCTTAGGAGGGGACCGCTCTATCCAGCTGAGCTACTGGGACACAGATTGCTTGATACCGGCGGCGATTCTAACGCTAAAGCGTCCAAGAGTCATCTGCTAGTTGGGGAATATCAGGCTTTACCGATTCTGCTCTGAGCGCGATAGTGTCCGGCAGAGCCTTTCTGATTGTAGAGCCGGTCTTTTGCGCTACGGCCACTCATGATGGATAACAACTGCTCAATGTTCTTGAGATTGCGAGAGCTGATCAAACCATTGATTTTGTTGCTTTCCTGTAGTGCACTCAGCTTGTTCTGGAGCTTGCTCCAGGAGTCGTTAAGCACCGTTTGGGCCGCAGGCGGTGCAGCGGCAATCAGGTTGTTTACGCCTTCACCGTCGGGGCTGTAACCGAGGTTCTGAAGCAGGGTTACGCGATCCTTGTTGAGTTCAAGGTATCGGGTCAATAAAGCTTGCTTCTGTTCGGTATTGTCCTGGATCTCTTCCAGTTGACGGCTGCTTAACGCTGTGCGTTCTGCTTTGAGAAGATTTTCTAGCTGCTCTAAAACAGAAATGCCCTGCATAAGCTGGGCATTAAAGTGTTTCAGTTGTTCTGTATTCATGGGGTATGAATCAGCTCATCAGGCTTTCGTAGCGCATGATACCTTCAGCAACTCTCTGGCTGTTGATCTGATAGGTACCGCCTTCAATTTCGGCTTTCAGCTTCTCAACACGTTCACTGTCCACGTCAGGGGAACTATTAAGTGTCTGCTCGGAGCGAAGGAGCGCTTTAGCAGTACTGCTCAGCTTGACGGTATCACCTGCGTTGGACGGTGTAGTGCTGCTTGCACCGCTGTCTTTACCATTAACGGCAGATCCGGCGGGTTGCGCTACTTTGCCACGAGAGCTGGCCGTCTGTGACGACGTCAAGCTCGAGTAGTCAATTACCATTCGTCCAATCCTCAGTACGTGTTATGCCTTAGCTATCGGCATCGTGATTAAGAACTTGAGAGAAAAAACAAGATTTTTTGCCATTATAGCAGCCTGATTCGAGACGGGCCATTATGGTGTGCGGACTAAACCGGGCGATATAACAAATGCTTTGATAACGCGGCCTGATTTATCATTGCGAACGGGGATTTGTTCGCCTTTTTTTCCACTGCGTAATGCTGTGCCGGATGTGCGAATCGTAAGGCTACCGCGGGTGACCTCGATGATCACCGAATCTTCGCGGAGCACAACAATGGCTGCGGCGAGCATATTGCTTTTAATGACCTGTCCAGCGCCAAGATTTCGTTTGGCTGCTTTGCCTATTATGGCACCAAATTCTGTAAAGTACTCTCCGCGCAAACGGGTTATATCGGTTTCTATACTCACAACATCTTCTGCCTGGAGGGTCTGGCCTTTACTAATTGCGGTGTTAGTAACTAAAACAGGTTTAGTTATCTGAACTTTGGCCGTCATATATATTTGCCAGCGTGGTAAAGAGCAATTTGCGCGCAAGCTTACCCGGCTGCCTCCAGAATTATTCGGCTTAAACTGGACAGGTTGATTGCAGCTTACTAGTTTTACTCGCGTATTGAGTGAGTTGAGCGTAATTTGGATGTCTGCTTCCGGGTGAATCTGCTGAAAATGGTTTTGAAGGAATGATTTGGCGTCTTTTTCCAAGGCTTGATTATTCGCTGCTTGTACTACTGAAACTGATAGGAAAAGGGTGGTCAGCAGCAAAAGTCGTGTTAAATTACGTTTAATCAAGGCGTCGTCCGGAGAGGGCAAGCTGTTTAGAAGGTCTTATTAATTTCCACGGGATAGAGAGATCATGTCAGGTATCCTCGATAGTGTAAACCTGAGAACCCAGATGGTTGGTCAGAACCGGATGGAGTTGCTGTTGTTCGGTTTGGAGACAGATCAGCGCTTTGGTATCAATGTTTTTAAAGTACGTGAGGTGCTGCAGTGTCCAGAGCTGACGGAAGTTCCGAGGCAGACTTCAGCCATTAAAGGGATGGCTCACATTCGTGGCGAAACCATTCCTGTACTGGACTTATCCGAAGCGATTGGTCGTGATTCAGTGCCAAGGGAAGAGCGTGAAAAGTGCTTTCTGATAGTTGTGGAGTACAACCGTCGGATATTGGCATTTTTGGTGCGCCGTGTTGACCGTATTCTGAATACACAGTGGGATCAGATTAATGCGCCTCCAGCTGAAATTGGCGTGGAAAACTATCTGACGGCTATTTTGGAGTATGAAGGTAAGCTCATCGAGATTATCGATGTGGAGCAGATTCTTGCGGACCTGTATCCAGCCTCCACTGAAGTCAGCCATGAGGTCGCGGACGCAGGTGTGCGTAAGCAAGCCGAAGAGCATCAGGTGCTGATCGTCGACGACTCCTCAGTGGCTCGCAACCAGATGCGACGCAGTCTGGAAGGGCTGGGACTGAAGGTGACCTCGGCCAATAACGGGCGTATTGCCTGGGGCTTGTTGGAAGGTTTGCTGAATAAAGGCATGGACCCGAATGACGTCTTTTTGATGGTGATTTCCGATATCGAAATGCCGGAGATGGATGGATATACTCTGACATCCATGATTCGGGAAGATGAGCGCACTCGGGATTTGCATGTTGTATTGCATACCTCATTGTCAGGTGGATTCAACGTTTCAATGGTTAAAAAAGTGGGAGCGAACGGTTTCCTTGCCAAGTTTGATCCGAACGAGCTTGCAGAAGTGGTTGTGAGACGTATCAGACAAGTTGATGGTGGTAGCTGAGCCTGTGGAAAAGGATAATCTTCTTGCGCCTCTGAGTCGTCGGAATTTCCAGATCAGTGATCAGGAGTTTGAGCGCTTCAGTCGTTTTCTGGAAGACAGCTGCGGGATATTGCTGGCGGGTCATAAGCAGTATCTGGTGCAGAGCAGGTTAGACAAAATCATGCAGGATCAAGGTTGCGAGACGTTGACTCAGCTGGTTGATCGGCTCTCCTCTCCTGCCGGAATGGCATTAAAAGAGGGGGTTATTGACGCGATGACCACCAATGAAACCTTATGGTTTCGTGATGCGCATCCGTTCGAGATACTGCGAGATAAGATTTTGCCTGAGCGGGTTGCTGATAATTCGGCGGGGCGTTTGCGTATCTGGTCTGCTGCGTGTTCTACAGGGCAAGAACCTTACTCGGTGAGCATGATTCTGGATGAGTTTAAACAGCTTCATCCAGGATTGCTGCGTGGAGGGGCTGAGATTGTCGCGACTGATATTTCAAGTAACGTACTCTCCCGAGCAAAGGGG
>NZ_JBFGYC010000394.1:0-3869 GCF_041587635.1 Pontibacterium sp.
ACCGAGGTTGAGCTGCTGAAGACCCCGAACTTGGGTAAGAAGTCGCTGACTGAGATCAAGGACGTGCTGGCCTCTAAAGGTCTGTCCCTTGGTATGCGTCTAGAGAACTGGCCTCCGGCTAGTTTGAAAAATGACGACAAAGTCGCGTCTTGATACAGCGATTCGAACTGACTAGTTTGGTAAGGATTTAATCATGCGTCATCGTAAAACTGGTCGTAAATTCAGCCGTACCAGTGCGCACCGCAAAGCGATGTTCAAAAACATGGCAGTGTCCCTGTTTGAGCATGAGTTGATTAGAACAACTCTGCCTAAAGCTAAGGAACTGCGTCGCTATGCCGAGCCACTGATTACACTGGCTAAAAACGACACCGTAGCAAACCGCCGTCTGGCATTTGCACGTACCAACAACAAAGTAGCTGTTGGTAAACTGTTCAACGATCTGGGCCCGCGTTACGCGCAGCGTCCAGGTGGCTACATTCGTATTCTGAAATGTGGCTTCCGCCCTGGCGACAATGCGCCAATGGCTTACGTTGAACTGGTAGACCGCCCGGTAGCAACTGAAGCAGTCGAAGAGACTTCTGAAGATTAATTGCTAATACCGTCAAAAAACCCGGCTTTATGCCGGGTTTTTTATTGCCTGAAATTTGGTGTTGTCAGATCTGAGGCCGTCTGCGGCTTGAAGGATTTACTCAAAAGTCAGGCCAAAAAAAGGAGAGCAGCGCTCTCCTTTAGTGTTTTAGGAATCGATTAGCCGAGCATTGGCTTCAGGAAGCGACCGGTATGCGAGTGCGCACATTCGGCCACCTCTTCGGGTGTGCCGGTAGCGATAATCTCGCCCCCATTGATACCCCCTTCCGGTCCGAGATCCACAATCCAGTCGGCGGTTTTGATGACATCCAGGTTATGCTCGATAACCACGATGGTGTTGCCGTGATCACGTAAACGGTTCAGGACGGTCAGCAGCTGCTGAATATCGTAGAAGTGTAAGCCCGTGGTGGGTTCGTCGAGAATGTAAAGGGTCTTGCCGGTGTCTCGCTTCGACAGTTCTTTTGCCAGCTTCACGCGCTGAGCTTCGCCGCCCGACAAGGTGGTTGCGGCCTGACCGAGACGGATATAACTCAAACCCACATCCATCAGGGTTTGTAAGCGGCGCGCAAGCGCAGGGATCGCGTCAAAAAACACGCGTCCGTCCTCGATTGTCATCTGCAGGACTTCGTCGATGCTCTTGCCCTTGTACTTAATTTCAAGTGTCTCACGGTTGTAACGTTTGCCTTTACAGACGTCACAGGGCACGTAGACATCCGGCAAGAAATGCATCTCTACCTTAATGACGCCATCACCCTGACAGGCCTCGCAGCGACCGCCTTTGACGTTAAAGCTGAATCGGCCCGGTTTATAACCCCGGGAGCGGGCTTCCTGAGTGCCGGCAAAGAGTTCACGTACGGGCGTGAAGATGCCGGTGTAGGTTGCCGGGTTGGAGCGTGGAGTACGGCCAATAGGGCTTTGATCAATATCGATGACCTTGTCGAAGTGTTTCATGCCTGCAACGCTGTCATGTGCGGAGGCATCCAGAGTCGTCGCGTGGTTAAGTTCGGTCGCGGCTATCGGGTACAGGGTTGAGTTGATCAGGGTCGATTTGCCGGACCCAGACACGCCAGTGATACAGGTGAAGAGCCCAACCGGCACTTCAAGGGTGACGTTTTTCAGGTTGTTGCCGGTGGCACCGGCCAGCGTCAGCATTTTGTCTGCATCAACCGGATGACGTTGTGCAGGGACTTCAATTTTACGAGTGCCCGACAGGTATTGGCCGGTGAGCGAGTGCTCACAATCCATAACGTCCTGCGCTTTACCGTGAGCAACAATTTCACCGCCATGGACACCCGCACCGGGGCCTATATCGACAAGATAGTCAGCCATTCTGATCGCGTCTTCATCGTGTTCTACAACGATGACGGTGTTGCCGAGATCGCGGAGATGCTCCAGCGTGCCAAGAAGGCGTTCGTTGTCCCGTTGGTGAAGCCCGATGGAAGGCTCATCCAATATATACATTACCCCAACCAGCCCGGCGCCGATCTGGCTGGCTAGACGGATACGCTGGGCTTCACCGCCGGACAATGTTTCGGCGTTGCGTTCCAGTGAAAGATAATCAAGACCTACATTAACCAGAAAGCTGAGACGCTGGCGGATCTCTTTTAGGATTTTGTCAGCGATTTCGCCCTGTTTCCCTTCCAGTTTAAGCTGTTCGAAATACTGGTAGCAGTTACCGATTGGGAGCTTGACGATATTTGGCAGGGTTTCGCCATCAATAAATACGTGACGTGCATCACGGCGCAGACGGCTGCCTTCACAGGAGGGGCACGGCTGGATGTTGAGGTATTTCGAAAGGTCTTCGCGAACCATTTCTGATTCTGTTTCGCGATAACGACGGTCTAGATTGTTCAGCACACCTTCAAACGGGTGTGACTTACTGATCATATCTCCACGATCATTCAGATACCGGAATGGCACGCTTTCCTTGCCGCTGCCCTGAAGGATGATCTGCTGATGTTTTTTTGAAAGATCACGGAATGCAGTATCCAGATTGAAACCGAAGTGTTCCGCGACGGCCTTAAGCTGCTGGAAGTAATACAGGCTTCGACGGTCCCAACCGCGGATCGCACCTTCGGACAGGGTCAGGCTGTTATCGTGAACGACCTTGTTCGGATCGAAAAACTGTTTCACCCCCAAACCGTCACACGAAGAACATGCACCGTGTGGGTTGTTGAACGAGAACATGCGGGGTTCCAGTTCCTGGATGCTGTGACCACAATGTGGGCATGCAAACCGTGCGGAAAAGATCAGATCGGCTGCATCGCCATCCATCCACGCAACTTTCGCGATACCGTCCGTTAGGTTGAGTGCGGTCTCAAAGGATTCGGCCAAACGTATCTGCAGATCATCGCGTACTTTAAAGCGATCGACGACGGCTTCGATGTTGTGCTTTTTGTTCTTATCCAGTTCAGGTGCACTGTCCAGGTCGACGACGATGCCGTTAATCCGTGCACGAACAAAGCCGCTGGTACGCAATTCACTCAAGGTATGTAAATGCTCACCTTTGCGACCTTGCACAACCGGCGCGAGCAGCATCAGCTTGCTGCCCTCAGGCATTTCTAATACCTGGTCCACCATCTGGCTGACGGTCTGTGCGGCTAGCGGCAGATCGTGATCCGGGCAGCGGGGTTCGCCAGCTCGGGCGAATAACAGACGCAGGTAATCGTAGATCTCCGTGATGGTGCCGACGGTAGAACGTGGGTTGTGCGATGTGGACTTTTGCTCAATCGAAATAGCAGGGGAAAGACCTTCGATATGGTCCACGTCCGGCTTTTCCATCATAGACAGGAATTGGCGGGCATACGTGGAAAGGGATTCCACATAGCGGCGCTGACCTTCGGCATAGAGTGTATCAAACGCCAGCGATGACTTACCCGAACCGGACAGGCCGGTAATGACAATCAACTGATCGCGAGGGATCTCCAGATCGATGTTCTTGAGGTTGTGGGTACGTGCACCGCGAACCAGTATCTTGTCCATGTTCTCTCCGCAAGGAACAAACAAAAGAGCAAATTATAAAGACTTAACGACGGGTAATAAATGTACGTTGTGTTGTGATGGTCATAAGGGGAGCTATTGGATGAAAAATTTATGAGTAAATCCTCCGTGTCTTCATCTCATGCTGTGGTATTCTACACCCATAGTGAACACCCCTTTTCAGGGTGGTCAGGGACGACGTTAAGCAACGAATTTTAACTGGAGATTTTCATGGCTCGTGGCGTTAACAAAGTAATTCTTGTGGGTAATCTGGGTGGCGATCCTGAGGTTCGTTACATGCC
>NZ_JBFGYC010000395.1:0-3859 GCF_041587635.1 Pontibacterium sp.
ATCAGTACGGAGAATGCAGGATGCATAATAAAAACTCCCTTGATAAAGTGTCAAAAACGATTGCGCTTGCTTATGCTGCGTTATACATCGCTCCAAAATGCTCATTTGCTTCCAGCAAACTGCGCTTTTTCCACGATGAAAGCCTTGCCTAAGCGGCGCTCATGACGTTTTTTGCGGAAACCCTAAGCAGCGGTCACCGTCCAATTAGTGCCGTAGGTTGGGTTGAGCCTTGCGAAACCCAACATCAGACGTTTATCGAGATAGGTAGTGTTGGGAATCTGCTTCGCTCGTCCCAACCTACAAAGGCTACGTGGATTAATGGTGATGAGCTGAAAGTCCGTGGCGTAATTACCTTAGCCCCATGCCTTGCAGCCAGTTGATCACAGCTGCACGTTGGGAGGGCGCAAGCGCTAAGTCACTTAAGCAAGATTCAAGTGTCTGCCCTTCTTTTCTCTGTTTCACCGCAAGCACGACTGGGGCCAGCTCAATACCCCCCAGGTGCCAGATACCCAGCGGTTGATCAGGGGTGACCACAACGTCTGCCGCAATAATCTCTCCTTCCTGAACCACCGGCATGGTTTTAACTTCAAACTCATCAAACGTGGTCGCAATATGCATCGGGATATCGTCGGGCCAATGGTGGCGTGACTCCCAGAACGGGCGCTCATTCCACTGTGTTTCCATCTGGTAAAAGTCCCGCCCTATTCGGGCAAAACGGTAAAACAAGGCGTTAACACGGGATTGGTGGAAGACTTTGGCTAATGCCATCCGCTCCGGAAATTTAAGCAACGTATTGATCACAGCCGGTGCTTGCAGTGCCGAAGACATGGCCTGAAAAATACCGTTACCTGAGAGTGGATCAACGGCCATTGCCGCATCGCCAACCCTAATCCAGCGATTGCCCACCGCTTCTTCGCAAAGAATCGGTGTACTGGTACGGGCATGCGGGTCACCGATAGGTTCCGCGTTCGCCATAAACGGTGCGGCCTGCGGAATGGTTAACAATCGTTGCGTACAGAATTGAGCCAGCTCTGCTTTGGGGGGTAAATTCGCGGTGGCAACATCAAAGGTGAGCTGAAGGTAACGTTTGCCCTCTTCAGTCATCGCCATCCATGCCCAGCCATCTTCAAAACTCACCGCCGCAGATTGCGCCTCTGCTGCCGGACCTTGCCAATATTGCAGCAATGAGATGGTTTCAGAACCTCGGAATCGCTTCAGACGTGCTGACGGTGCGGCACGGCCACGAGCTTCAACGAGAAACGCTCCTTGGATTGTCTGTGTAGCATTTGATGCTGCATCGGTCTGATATGTGACATTAAGCGTGGAGCTGTCCTGTTCTACACCAGTTACTCTTCCATCAATACATTCGACACCAGCATCCTGCAAATCCTGCCAGATACCTTCATCCAACTTGCGGCGGCTGATAAGGCGCTCAGTGTTCGCGCTGTTACTTTCGCCGTTCCAGGTGGCATTACGGGCTGAAGGAGTGCGAATCGCAGTTAACGCCTTGTGAAAGCCGGCACCGCGGAGACCGTCCACGACTCGCTCTGAGATGCCTTCGACCGCATCAAAGGGTCGCGCCTGCCCAATCACGGTGACGGGGTACCCTAAACGAATCAAGCCGAGTGCGACCGCACCGCCCGCTGGGCCCCCACCCAGAACAATGATGGGTTTATGCATGGTGACTGTCCTCATCCGTCCAGACTTC
Source organism: Pontibacterium sp. (assembly GCF_041587635.1). NCBI lineage: Bacteria > Pseudomonadati > Pseudomonadota > Gammaproteobacteria > Oceanospirillales > Oceanospirillaceae > Pontibacterium > Pontibacterium sp. The sequence goes on from NZ_JBFGYC010000395.1 coordinate 1,709, forward strand.
GTCAGGTCCGCGACGCTCTGCACCAAAGTAACTGGCGTTATTTTTTAGGTAATGTCCGAGTTCTTTTCGACCAGCATGAGGATGATCAGACATGAACTTTGCGATATGTCCCGCCACATATGCCGTGCCAATACTAGCCCCGGAAATGCTACCGTCCAAACAGCGCACGTGTGCGCCAATATCTGCATATTGGGTATTCAGCATGGACCATTCATCCAGCGTGCAACGTGCATCCCCTGTGGTACGCAATACACCGGGATACGCGGATGGATATACCGGCTCACCTTTTGCAGGTGATGAGGCGCAGATCAGTACACCGGCGGCGATAGCGTCAGCAACCGCTTCACGCAGTTGCGGGCGATCGGTCCGTAAGCCCAGGCTTAAATTAATCACATTAACTTCTTGTTCCGTGAGCCAGCGGATCGCTGCTGATACTTGTAATGCAGTGGTTGTAAATCGTGCCCTAAACACTTGAGCCAAAAGGATTTTTGAGTCTGGCGATATGCGATGAATGACGTCACATATCTTAGTGCCATGTGCCAACTGATCTTCAGTGGCCTGATCCTGCCACAACGAATCGTCCTGAACGATAAAGGCGGCTGAGTCCTGAATATAATCTGCCTGACGGGGCAAGAAGCCACTGTCAACGACGCCGACTTTGATCGCTGCCATGTTATTGCGCCTCCAGTGTGACACTACGAAGCTGTCCTTTGGAGAGCTCAAACCGTTGGTCTACATCACGCAGTGTTGAGGCCCGATGACTGATCAGGATGCGTGTTCGGTCTGAAAAAAGTGTATCCACGGCACTGATGATCTCACGTTCGGTCGCTTCATCGACGGCGGAGGTTGCTTCGTCCAATACCAAGACCGTGGGCTGTTGCAACAACGCACGGGCGATTGCGATACGCTGACGTTGCCCACCAGAAAGCTGTTGTCCGCGCTCGCCCAATGGGGTATCCAGCCCCTGCGGCATCTGTTCAATCATGTCCCATAGCTGCGCTTGAATCACAGCGACCTTAACCTGCTCATCGGTAGCATTAGGCGCGGCATAACGAATGTTGTCCGCCACACTGCCCCTAAACAGTACGATCTCCTGACTGACAACAGCAATACGACGACGTAGCTCACTTACTGGGCAGGTTTTAATATCAACTCCGTCGAGCGAGATAGAACCTGTATCAGGATCATAATGCCGCTGCAGTAGATCGATCAGGGTCGACTTGCCAGCACCCGACGGCCCGGTTAACGCCACCTTGCTTCCCGCTTCAATATCAACGGTCGCGCTATTCAGTACAGTGACACTGCGTTGACCGCTACCATGCGCGAAGGTCACACTGTCTAAATGCAGCGCGCCACCGCTTGAGGGGAAGTCAGCCTGCGTTTGAGTATTGGTCACCAGCACCGGCTCCCGACGCAATTCCATGACACGCCCCAAACTCACGGTCATCCGCTGTATGGCGACGTATAAGCCCAACAAGCTTTGCACTGGCCCCACCGCCATCCCCAGATACGTCGAGAATGCGATCAGGGCGCCTAGCTGCCATTGGCCTTCGATGACCCAATAGCCGCCGATCAGGAACGCTCCTGCCCGCGACAATGAGGTTAAGGTGCCCGGAACTGCCTGTGTGAAGAACTCAGTAACCTGCAGTTTGAGCAGATCGCTCAGATAATGTTCGTTCAGCCCGCTCAGCCGATTGGCTTCTTTTTTCTCTTGCCCGACAGACTGGATGAACTTCATGGCTGGCAGGGTTTCGACCAGAAATGATGATAGATCTGCGGAACGTTCACGCAGCCTGCGAGTGCGGACTTCGACTTTTCTGCGCATCCAGCGCAACCACAGAATTTCCAAAGGGATCAGCAGCGCTACGATGAGCGATAACTGCCATGACAGGGTCACCATCAGCACAATCGCGCCGACCAGACCAATGATGCTGGATACCGCCGAAAACAGAGAATCCACGGCAAAACGCTGGATTTGCGCCACGTCACCGTCCAGTCGGGAGAGAATATCGCCGATGCGGCGTTGCGCGAAAAATGTCGGTGAGAGTTTCTGCAAGTGGCCATACACATCATCGCGCAGGCTAAACAAAATGCGGGCAGAGAGTTTGGTATGCAGGTAACGGTTTATCCCAGACAGTGCGGTACCAAAGA
>NZ_JBFGYC010000396.1:0-3858 GCF_041587635.1 Pontibacterium sp.
ATGAGGCTCTGACGAGGTATTCCAGTGGGTACATCGTAGTCGGGCACACGAACACTGCCGAAATTTCAAGCCAAATCAGTATACGCCATTAAGATCAAGTCGCAACTTTAATTATACAGAAATTTTCAAATAATCTTGACGCTATAACAAACCGTGGTTAAGAGTTTGTGACTCGAGATTGTCTCTAGGACTATCGTGTATTCGCGTGTGGTTTAATGCGTATGCTGTTGCATATAGCGCTCAACGGTTTCGACAACCGCCTGAGTATGAGGGTCTACTTCCAGATTAACCAAGTCACCGACCTGGGCGTTTCCGAAGACCGTAAGAGAGAGCGTTTCCGGAATCAGGTAGACATTAAAACGCTGATCCTTTACTTCGCCAATCGTCAGGCTACAGCCATTTAGTGCAACAAACCCTTTTGGCAAAATATACTTCAGCCATTGTTCGCTGGCTTCAAACCAGAGGATGCAGTTATTTTCCGGGCGCTCGATCTTACATATGGAGACTTGATCGTGGATATGACCTGAGAGCAGGTGCCCCCCAATCTCATCACCAAAACGCGCCGCGCGCTCAAAGTTAACCTGATCGCCAACAGACAGCTGGCCGAGGTTGGTGACCTTCAGTGTTTCCATAATCAGGTCAAAGCTGACCAGATTGTCGTTAAAGGCTGTGACGGTCAGGCACGTGCCATTGATCGCAATGCTGGCCCCCAGCTGTAGGTTGTTTGCGTGCTCTGGCGGCAGTTCCAGCTGTAAACGCATGAATTGATCCTGCTTTTCGATGGATCGGATGGTGGCCTTACCCTGAACAATGCCAGTAAACATATTTTATTTCTCTCAAACTACAGATCTGACGACTAAAATCTAACGTAAGCGTATCAGGTTAACGCGATTCAAGGGAGTGTGCGATGAACGTGCTTATTACCGGGGGGACCGGTTTCATTGGTCAGGCATTTATCAAATGGCGTCAACCACACGGTTTGAACTTTACCTGCATCACCCGTAATCCGAAAAAAGCGCAAAAGCTATTTGGAGATTCTGTCCGGGCCGTCACCTCGCTGATGGAGGTTGATGGTGAAAAGTTCGATGCGGTAATCAATCTCTGTGGTGAACCCATTGCGGATCGCCGTTGGAGTGAAAAACGTAAACAGTTGCTGCGGTACAGCAGGCTGACGATGACGCACGCGTTAGTGGATTGGATGGCGATGTCGGAAAATAAACCCAGTGTGTTTATTAGCGGTTCGGCCATCGGATATTACGGCACTCATACAAGTGATGATCTTCTGGTCGAGGCCAGTGCTGTCCGTCAGGGGTTTACCCATTCTCTGTGTGCTGATTGGGAAGAAGAAGCGTTGCGCGCGGGCGAGTTAGGTGTGCGAGTCTGTCTGTTACGCACAGGCATTGTGCTCGGCAAAGGCGGGGCATTAAAAAAAATGCTGCCGGCGTTTCGTATGGGATTAGGTGGGCCAATTGGCACCGGCAAACAGTGGATGTCCTGGATTCATCTGCAGGATGAGCTGAGAGCCATCGACTTTTTGCTGCGGCATCAGACCTTGCAGGGGGCTTTTAACCTGACAGCACCTGAGGCGAGTCAGAACAGATGTTTCGCTGAGGCCTTAGGACAGGCATTGAAACGTCCGGCAAAACTACCCTTGCCACCGTTGGTTGTTGAGCTGATGTTGGGAGAAGGCGCTGAGTTGCTGCTGGAAGGGCAACGCGTTTATCCACAACGTTTGATGCAGGCGGGTTTCGAGTTTAAGTATCCTGAACTGGATGATGCTCTGGCAGCTATATTTTAATAGCTGCCGTAGAGCTTGCGTTCACGGATCTTATCCAGTGCCTCGATCAGCAGGTCTCCTTTCCAAAGATGCTCTTCATCATGGTTGAGGTGATGTTCCATATCCATCAGTAACAACTGCAGCGTTTGGCTGCCTGAGGCACGGGCGACATCTTCATTGTTGTAGATTTCATCGTCCGGCCATGAGTGCTGAGCCCATTCCAGCAGAAGTATCTGGCTAGCTGCGCAATGGTTCTGGTCGCAAGCCTGAGTCAACTCACCAAAGCTGCTGGCTTCAGCCAGATCGTAGTGTTCGATATCTTCAACGCTGTTTTCCAGCGGCGTGAATTCGGGGGCTTTTTCTTTGCTGTTGCGAATACGATGGAAAGAATATAGCCAGCCAAGGCTGGATATCACAGCCAAGGCGGTCAGTATCCAAATGAGAAACGTGCTCTGGCTTGCTGAATCTGGCGTATCCTCTGCCATTTCTGCGGTGCCTGTTGCTGTGACGGCATCAGTGTGAACAACGCTGTCACTGCTGAGAATGTCTGTGTTGCTGGCGGCTGAGACGTTGATTAAGCGCGGTGCCAGAGCAACTTCCTTTTCCCGATCCTGGCTGACATCCCACCATGGGATACGTATCTCCTGCAGGGTGATCTCACCGCGTTCATAGGGGGTGATAGTCAGTTCTTCAGAGCGTGTGCTGATGATGCCCTTCTCGGTCATCTGCTCTTCAAGAATGACGTTATCCAGCTGAATATCGGCCAGCTCGTTTTTAAGCGGACTGAGAGCGGGCAGTTCGGATGCGATGATGCCGTGGGCTTCTAGCGTCAGTGTGCGCTTAATGGGCTGTCCCATTGAGGTGCTATTACGAGGTTGCAGGTTATCTTCAAACAGGACCTGAGTTGTTGGCAGCCAGTAGCCGGGCCTTTTTTGGTGAGCTTGAGGTAAGACCGCGATCTCAGTGGCATTTTTTTGCAGCGGTTGGTCCAGACTGCGGGGTTTGCCGTCATTATAGGTGATCGGCTCCAGACGAATCAGGCCGGTTTGCTGTGGATAGATACCATAGCGACGTTCTAAAACCTGATAGTTTTGACCACGAACACGGGTGCTAAAACGTCGGTCTTCACCCAACGGCTTGATGACAGCATCCGTCGTAACAGGGTGGGAAAGTCGCGCTTCTTCAGGCAAAGGCTGCTTATGGAACAGCTTTACTGTCAGAATGGACTGGCTGTGCAGATAGATTTCATTGGTATCCAGTTCGGTTTCCAGTATCAGCTGACGTGACAAGAGCGGATTGGAACTGCGTTCGTTGGCGAGCACCATTAAAGAGATGGGTAGTGATCTTTCATCACCCACACGGATGGCCGGGATCGAGATTGCTCCCTGCTTTAGGGGGCGTAGTATAACGCGCCAACGGGTCGTGAAACGGGGCTCACCGCCGGTGTAACTGGAGATTGTCATCTGTTTGGAGCCAACGATGCGAAACTGAGCACTCAATGCAGACAGATCAGGATTCTGTCGAACCTTTTGGTCGGCCTCGATGGTCAGTTGCAGGGTTTCCCCCAGAGTCAGGGTCTGTACGTTCACCTGAGCATTGACCGCTGCCTGTAGGGGCAGGCTCATCAGTGAGCATAACAGTAACAACTTTCGCATATATAGAGCGTTCCAACGGGCTTCAAATCAGGACCCGACTATTATGGGTAAAGCGAAGGTGCTTATCAATCCGGATTGTTGCTGTGGTCCGACGCGCTGTAAAAGCGTAGAAATATAACAGTGCTTGCTGGCTATATGCGTTAAGTCAGGCTTATATTTTATGAGACAGATGATGACTCGTTGAACTGGCTACTGCAAGGATGGAATGGATATGCCGCGTTATGATGCTGAGAGTAAGGCCCAACTACTTTTTCAACTGAGCGAAGAGATTAACAGTCGGCTGCCTGAGGAGCGGGCCCGTGAGTTAAACGGTTTTATTCGTTTCTATTATGCTTCAGCGTCACCTGTGGATTTCTGTGAATGGCGTCTGGATGATCTCTATGGATCAACGGTAGCCTGCTGGCAGTTTCTGCAACAGCGTAAACC
>NZ_JBFGYC010000397.1:0-3855 GCF_041587635.1 Pontibacterium sp.
GATAACGGTATAAATAACATTAAAGCTCGGTTTTTTACTCCCGTAACACTATGGTTATACTGGGTAAAACAGAAAGCCGCTCTCCATTCTCATGACAAGGAACGACCATGCTGCAGACCTCAGCGCTTGTTGGAACACTAAAGCAACAGCTAAAAGCCAGCGGTAAGACCTATGCCGATATCGCACGAGATCTAAATCTCAGTGAAGCGTCCGTTAAACGTTTATTTTCCGATAACAACTTTTCTCTACATCGGCTTGAGATGATTTGCGATTCAATCGGGATTACGTTTACCGATCTGATTGAAAAGATGGCCCAGCAGCAACAAACGCTTACCCAGCTCACCCACGAACAGGAAAAGGAGGTCGCTGAAGATGTCGTGTTGCTATTGATAGCGGTGAGTGTGATTAACGGTTTTTCCTTTAACGATCTACTGATGCAGTACGACGTTGGTGAACCTGAATGTGTCCAGAAGCTGGCGAAGCTGGATCGCCTCAAATTAATCGAACTGCTTCCGGGCAACCGTATCCGCCTGTTGGTCTCACCCAACTTTAACTGGCTACCCAACGGTCCCATTCAGAAATTTTTCCAAGACAAGGTTGAACAGGATTTCTTTCGTTCCCGTTTCGACAAGCAGAACGAAAAACTTCTCGTCCTCAATGCGGTCCTCTCCCCCGCCGCCAATGCTGAGCTGCAACGAAAGATGCAAACGCTCGCACATGATTTTAACGCCATCATGAAACGGGATGCCCAGCTACCGCTGACCGACCGTAAAGGCACAACAATGGTTCTGGCCGTCCGCCAGTGGCAGTACAGCTTATTTAATAACTACCGTAAGAAATAAACCGAGCCAGATCTGAAGTGTCGTATTCTGCAACTTCAGGTCGTGAGCAATAATACTTTAACGCGCTTTCTGTATCGACCCAGCGGAGATAGTGACACTGCCCTTATATTCATCACGAGGGTAATTTCTATGTCTCTGTTTCGTTCCATCTGCCAATTCAGTCTTTCCGCCGCTTTATTAGCCTCAACCTCAGTGAATGCCGCCGGATTACTCAAACCTGCAAATAGCACATTGCCTGACCTTTTGATTCAACAGCACGACGTTGATGTAGTCATTCAGGATGGATACGCCGTTACACAAGTCGAACAGGTATTTAGCAATCCAAATACTCAGCCCCTGGATGCGATCTATTCCTTCCCGGTGCCTGATAAAGCGGCCGTAGGCGAATTCACCTATTGGATCAACGGCAAACCGGTGACAGGGGAAGTCGTTAAAAAACAGCAAGCACGCGAAATCTATCGCGAGGAAAAACAAGCCGGACGCAACGTCGCCATTGTAGAGAAAGACAGTTACAAAACGTTCGATATCAGTGTGGCGGCGATCCAGCCACACACCGACGTGCGTGTACGTTTAGTGTATGTGCAACCCACTCACGTCGACAGTGGTATCGGACGCTACGTGTATCCGCTGGAGGACGGAGGTGTTGATGAAGCGAAACAAGCGTTCTGGAACCGCAACGAACACGTCCAGAAGCAGTTCAGTTTTAATGTACATCTGCGTAACAGCTACCCGATTGACGGTCTTCGTATGCCCCACCAGCCTTCGGCCAATATCACACATTCAGACGCATACAACTGGAATGTCGAATTAATCAGTACAGCACGCAGTGGACATACCAGCAGCCCATCAACCGATGATGATAGAAGCGTTCAAACACCTCAGGTAAACAATACACCTTTAGGTACACCTGTCGCCCAGCTGGATAAAGACCTTATACTCTACTGGCGCCATTCCGACGGCTTGCCGGGTAGTCTTGATATGACGACCTATAAAAAAGACAGTAAAGCACCAGGCACCTTTATGCTGACGCTAACGCCCGGTGATGACCTGTCCCCCCTGAACAGCGGGCGTGACTGGATTTTTGTTCTGGATGTATCAGGGTCAATGTCAGGCAAGTATTCCGCTTTAACGGAAGGGATTAGACAGGGGTTGGCACAACTCAGTCCAAATGATCGTTTTCGTATCGTGTTATTCAACGACTCAGCCCGCGATTTCAGTGGTGGTTTCTTGCCCGCGACGCCAGAACGGATCACCCCGATGCTGGATAGACTCGACCAATACCAACCCAGTCGCGGAACAAACCTCTATGCGGGTATGACAATGGGTTTGAGCAAAATGGATAGCGACCGCCCCACAGCCATGGTGCTGGTCACCGATGGTGTTGCCAATGTCGGTGTCACCGAGAAACATGCATTTCTGACACTGCTGAAAGCCGCAGATCTGCGACTCTATACGTTTGTCATGGGAAACAGTGCTAACCGCCCCCTATTAAACGAAATGACCAAAGTGTCGCAAGGTTTTTCTATATCGGTGTCAAATGCCGACGATATCATGGGTCAAATCATGCTGGCAGCCGACAAAATGAGTCATCAGGCCCTGCGGAACATTAACATCAACTTCGACGGGGGACGCATTGCCGACCTGACCCCGGAGCAAATTGGTAGCCTTTATCGAGGACAGCAGCTCACAGTATTAGGACATTACCGCAAAGCCGGACCGGTCAAAGTCACCCTGACAGGCGATATTGGTGATGAGAGCCGGACGTACACCACAGAAATCCAGCTGCCTGATCAGTCATTACTGAACCCCGAGCTGGAACGCCTATGGGCCTATGCAACCATCGAAAACTTGCAGGCTAAAATAGATTATCTCGGTGAAGACAGCGACAGCAAACAAGCAATTACCTCCATCGCCACAGATCACGGATTAGTCACCGACTATACGTCGATGGTTGTGTTGGAAGAGGATCGTTTTAAAGCACTGGGTATCGACCGAACCAATGAACAGCGTGTTGCAGTAGAACGCCAGGCACGTGACCAACGCGCGCAAGCACCGATCACTCAGCGCAGAGCTGACAAAGCTCAGCCAATGTTCGATAAACAACGGGCAACAGTAGGCGGACGCTCGGGGGGCGGCGCAGTAGACCCGTGGATGATCCTGATATTACTCGCACTCGCGGGATCTGCGTTGTACCTGCGCTCCCATCCGGATGATGCAAATGCGTAACCAGGCGTCATTCCCACAGGTACACCACGGAGCCGCCTTCTGGCGGTTCCAATGGCCCTTACGTACGCTGATCGCCTCGATGACTGTCTTGGTATTCGCGGCCCTCGATTTGGGACAGTTCTGCTTTGATCGAGCGGCTATTATTCATAATGGCGAATGGTGGCGCCTGATCACCGGTCATCTGGTGCATAGCACTACGTCACACCTGTTCTGGGACGTGATTACCTTCGCGGCGGCATCAGCTTATCTTGAAAGCAAACAACCCGGTTTAGTCATTCCTGCATGGTTGTTGGGTATGGTCAGCGTCAACCTGTTACTGCTGTCTTCGCTATCAGATTTGAGCTACTACTGTGGACTCTCGGGCATGCTCTTTACGCCCCTCACACTCACAGTCATCATCTATCAGCGAGGGACTAAAGGACTCATTGGGTGGCCACCGATGCTGGTATGCTCAACTAAGCTGGCATGGGAACTACATCAGACACAAACTTTATTGGTGAACACCGATTGGCAGGCATACCCTGAATCACACGCCGCGGGCGTTATTGGAGGGCTATTCGTTTATCTGTGTATTCGGCTAAAGAAAGCCCCCCACACTTAACGCTCATCAGCTAGCCTGAGCGACCACATCAACCCCAACCAGACCATTTTTCTCAAGCACCCGATACACTTTACGACAGGTTTTGCCTAACTGATCGAGTTCCCCCAGGTTAGGCACCTCTCCCTGATCGATCCGCATCTCCCACTCTTCCAGCTGTATCGCAAGAAAATCGAGTAGTTTCTTTGC